>CAYJTD010000035.1:0-11999 GCA_964372525.1 uncultured Nitrosopumilales archaeon
TTTAGTTAACCTTTTATCATTCTTAGGTAAATTTATCGGTTGCTATGCAGGATGTTATTATAGTCTTTTCTACATATCCTGACGAGCGGACAGCTTCTAAAATAGCGAGGAAGATCGTTGAATCTAAACTTGCAGCATGTGCCAATATTACTGAAATTAGATCACTATACTGGTGGAAGGACAAGATCGAGGATTCCAAGGAATATCTCACTATATTCAAAAGTACAAGTAGAAAGGCAAAGATCTTGAAGGAAGCTATTGCAAAATCGCATCCGTACGAAATTCCTGAGATCGTTGAGATAAAAATGAACAGTGTAAGCGATAGCTATTTGCGCTGGATGGTTGAGAGCGTAAATACCTGATATTTTGCTTTACTTAGCGCAGGGCGTATCTGAGAAGGGCAACTATGCCGCCTAGCGAGGAGACCTGCATACCGATATCTGTAGACACGTCTACCGCAAAAGCACTTGCCCCATGGCTCTCTGTAGTATTTAGTAGCTCTATTATAGCATCTTCACTAGCGCTATTGAACACCGTATCTGAGAACATTAGCGACTCTACGGCTTTCAATTTTGTAGCATCAGAGACGTCCTTGAAGCCCATAGCAAATCTATTATCATTGATATTGATGCGTCGCATTACTTCATTAAGCATTGAAGATACAACGGCTAACTTGCTGGAACCTATGGCGTCCTTTACCATATCTGAGCGTAAAAATACGTATATACCATCTTGCCCCGCCGCATCAATACCATCTACTACATCAATCTTCGTTTTTTCTAGATTATGGCGATAATTATTTATCAAATAATTGTGAAACTTACGCTTCACATCACCCGGACCAAAGATTACTATAGAATCATTTTCATTTTTGACATTAAACAAAACCTTGATTATATCATCAAAATACGAATCGATATTTTCTTCCTTGACTCTATACATCTTGCCACTAAAGCCAGAGTACACATTGGGAACCATTTCTAGGTGTGTTCCAGATATTCTGCCCACAGCAACTTCCGTTCTATCTATACTTACTAACACAAATCCCTGCGCATTACTTCCTTTATTCAGTATTGCAATATCCAGATCATTCCATCTGTTCTTTTCAATGCTGACCAAATCTCCAGGCTTTATAGTATGGGAGTGGTGCGAGCCTCTAGGCACTAGTTCATTGTTAGAATTTACTATTGTACCATTTACGCGTAGTCTATCTACGGCAGAATCTAGAGAAACGTTTTCAACGTTCAGGGCAATCCTTACCTTGATCCGTTCACCTCTATCAGGTCTTGAATATTCTTTCACCTGTTTTACAACCCTACTAGTATCAACGATTAGCAGATCGTTGTTTCGTATAATTCGTCGAAGTCCAAACAGATCATCGGAATCTTCTGGCATCACAACATAAGTATTATCTTTAACATTCTTGATAATCATGCTCTGTTCTTTGCTCTTCCTAACATAATTTGTATCCTATAAGTAACTTGTTCTAGCATCAATAGGCAATACAGTTCATTGAGATGAGTTCAAGATACTGCTAAAACTTGAAATTTCATTCATCCATGTTCTCGTTCTGCTAAGTTTAGGTTTTTACATTCAAAAATTTGCGGTTGGGGTTGTAGTGCCAAAACGAGAATTTTGAACCTAAATTTCGAGAATGCAACCTGTTTTAAAGTCAAATCGCAAGTTTTGTTCGGGAAAATCGAAACTGCAATCCTTTTCGCAACCATTACCAAAACCTTTCATTATTATATGATACCCTACAGTATGAGGCTACGTATACATCATATACGTTATCCCTCCATATAGTATATGCTACTGAAGTTCATCTTGATGTCCATGAACTGCCTAATCTAGTGGATAGTTTGTAGTTTGTTCTTCGCTTATAATTTGCAAAAACTACCACCTATACTACATACATTATATTATGCAAATCAAGTTCATTCATGCTGCACATAAACATGTGTCTTGTTTTACCTTAACCTCCTCTACTATATAGGATGAACTTGCAATTAGGTTTGATGAAAGTTTCTTTCAGCTAAAACTTCAATTTTCTGAACACTGATTAATTATCTTTTGATATAAATAACTAAAACAAACATTTTTTATTGATAAAGATAACACCACTAGCACCTGAATCATTGGGTGTTATATCCTTTGCAACGTTTGTTGAAACGCCCGACATCAAGATTCTGCTTAACGCTGGTGTAGCACTAGCGCGGATTAAAAAATAATTTATTGGAGGCTAGGAGAGAAAAGCTCTATCAGAAGCATTAGCCTGATCGGGAATTTGAGAAATGGATGAATCTTGCGAAACGTAATCAGACGAACGATCTTCCCCTTCTCTGGCTCCTGTTCTACGCAAGTAATCGTCAACCCATTCCCTTGTTAGAACTCCAGCTTCCACCAAATTTACTAATGCATTAACAGACGCTTCTCCCATGACCTTACCCATTCTCCTCCTAATCTGCCTCCACTTCAATTTTGTGTTTCCACTCTTTGAAGAATATATTATACCTAGTACATCTTTTGCATTTACAAAAGTTATTTCCCTAGCTTTTTTGAGTGTGACTTTGTCAGCTGCTTCCACATATATCGCTCCAGGAGACTGCTCACGCTCAGGAAACACTTCAGGGTCTCCAAGATAACTTTCAGGCATGAATGACTGGCAGGTACTGAAGACCACAAATCTCCTGAAACTTTCCAAGGTTGCAGTAGTTTCTATAGTTACCAATGTACTGATCAAAAAGACCAAGTCACTTATCAAGTTTGTGAAATTTTTATACTATACGGACAAACTCCGCACTCAAGATCATCTTCATCAGATCAGAAGGGCTAGAGTCTTCATCGTTTGTCCAAGTTAAGATATGTTAAAGGTAAATAAAAAGTGCTTTTCTATACTGAATGTATAATCAGATATTTACTATAGTTCAAAGTATCTTGTAACATTCTTCTCCGCTTTTGTGCTTTGAGCTTCTTTAACGGTCCAGCGTTCTTTCACATCTCCTTCAAATATGATTAACGCTATCTCTTTCAGTGCAGGCATAGTGAAGCAAAACCATAGGAAATGTAATATCTAATAAATCAAGTTATTCAACATCCCAAAAACCTTATAACTTTGATTTTTGAATTAGCAAATCATGACTGCAGATCTTGTGAAAGATAACGGTGGCTGGATTATCAAATCAAGCGATGCTGGAAGTGGAGGTGGCGGGCTTACAAGGGGAAGTGGAGCAGGTATTGCAATGCCAAGTGCCAAGGACGCTATGGACTTTGTTATGGCTATAGACAGGGCATCTGCAGGTGCTAAGCACTACTTTACAAGAAGTGACGGCGCACCGATCAAGGCATATCCAAGTGATCGAAAGAAGGGAAGTATAATCATAGAAAGAGCTGCTGGCAACTGGGTTCGTCTAAGTTCTGGCGATGTAGCAGATCTTAGGTTGAAACTAACTCACATGTAACACTCCTCTACTTTTTTGTATTTTGTTAAAGTTAAGTGTAGAAAATTTTGTCGCTTATCAAAAAATATTCGCTATAGATCTTACATAGTGTTATCGTGAGATCACTCTCATGCCTATAGACACAGGCGTAGTAATACAATATCTTGCACTAGGACTAGGGGTTACCGGTGTAGTACTATCACTATCGTATTCGCAGACACTCATTAATAGGCTAAGACTAACAATCAGTTCAAACGAAAAGAAGACTGTGAAGCTTACACAACAAGTTGATGATATAACAGCAAAAACAGATAACACTATCATGACATTACAAGCGGCTCATGCGCAAACAATAGAAAATGTTAGTAAGAACATCCAACAAGTAATGAATAATATAGATGATCTTAACGCCAGTATTAATCAGACTAATAAAAGAATAGACAGGTTAAGTAAAGAGATGATATCCGCTAATTACAACATAAGAAAGGGCGACAGGGAACTTACAAATTTGCATTCCAAAATTCAGAAACTTACAGACAATATGAAATCGCTCAACAAATCTGGAAATGAACTTGAATCGGAGATTTCAAAACTTGGCAAGGTAACTTTATGGGCAGAGAGAAACGTAAAGGAATTGAAGAGTGAGGTCAAACATACAAAGAGCATTACAAGGAACGGCAAGCATAGAAAAGTGAATGGAAATGGAAAGAGTCACAACAGCAATGGAGGACATGTGAATGGTAACGGTAACGTCAAACATATAGAGAATGTGCTTGTAGAAGAAAAAACCCCATAACTTCCTTTTATTTACCCTTGCAACAATCACCCTCAGGTATTTTATGTCCATGTGGACATGTTCTAGGGTGTTTTAGCAAAGTGCATAACGCATCTGTAAACTTCTTATTCATATGATGCTCAATGCCACAAACCATTTCTTCGTCAATCCCCATCTTCAACGCGTTCTTCATCATAACCTCCAATAGTCTGCTATTTCTCATCATTTGCTTGCCTATTCTCTCGCCTTCATGTGTAAGACTCACCCCACTCTTCTTGTATGTAACTAGTTTCATATCGTCAAGTTTCTTCAGCATTTGAACAACACTAGGCTGTGTAACCTTCAAGATCTTCGCGATCGAACTGACCTTGGCCTCTTCCATTCGTTCCCTGATCCACCATATAGCTTTTAGATACATCTCAACATGCTCAGCCTCGGCCGTTCCAACAAAGAGTATTTCACCGTTGGTAGCGCTCATCTCTCTCACTCGCTTTAAATTAGATAGATAATTAATTAAATTTACCTGTATTTACACCGCCTTTGCATCCTTCCATAAATATTCAAAGTACTCCTTGGCGAAGTTCGCTAATCCTGTATGGTCAGCCCATATAGCCAAAGGTTCGTAGTTATTCTGGCTGGTCTTTTCTGCGCCTAAAAGTATGACAACCTGCCTCCCATCACTTACTACTCCACCTCCAAACATGCTGTTCTTGAACCTTACCTCTCCTATCCTAGATAGAGCTTTAACAGTGTCCATGGTGGCACTTTCAGACGCAAGCACGGTTATTTTTATACCTCTTTCATGCAACGTTCGGAGCGTTGGTTGTAGCGGTTTTGCAACACTTTCTGCTGCTGCAGGCAGCGCAAGCAAAAGTTCTTTTTCACAGTTTTGCATTATTTCCTTAACTTTAGCAGCTATATTGAATAATCCCCTAAGAACCCATATCTCTGGCTTTTCCTTTACACCAGTCTTTTCATAGACAGACATAAGTTCTTGAATCAGAATGTTTTCGTTTTCCTTTACTTGATTTTCAATACGCATGCGCATGGCTTCAAGGGCTGTAGATGGCGACTTTGGATAGAATTTTGTCGGTCTGGAACTATCGGAATCAAGCCATCCCTTATTTTCCAGTTTTCCAACGACTTCATAGATCTTGCTATAAGGTACACCAGATTTTTTGCTCAATTCTTGCGCTGTCATAGTACCGTCATTAAGAAGAGAAACATAGACCCTGATTTCGTAATCTGTCAAGCCTAGACTCTCCATGGCCTTGCGGGCCTTGTCGCTAAGCATGACTAATGATCTTTTACGGAGATTAATATGTATAATCAACTTTCATACCAGATAATGCTGACTACACAACTTCCGCTCATGCCAATCATGTGCCGGCCTAGAATCGAATAAATTGCTAGCGATATATTGATCACACCACACTAAAGGTTATTGTATGGTGATAGGATAATCTACGCATAATATGCAGGCATGAAATACTACTATTCACCGTATGTTTATATCGGATATATTTATATTCTAAAAATCTTAGCTATTTTGCTAAGGTGTGGAGGCAAGGATGGACTTAATACAGATAACGTCTAACCTTCTGAAAACGCAGGGGAAGCGCAAGACCATAAGGCATACGCAAAGTATCTGCCCAGATTGCAACATGATTTTGGATGCTGAGGTCTTTGAGCGTGATGGCAAAGTTTTCATGACTAAAACATGTCCAACCCATGGCGAGTGCGAGGAACTTTACTTTGGTTCCTACGAAATGTATCAAAAGTTCAGCACTTACTGGATGGACGGTAAGGGTGCACATGCACCAAACGTTATGATCGATAAATGTTCATGTCCAATGAACTGCGGTTTGTGTACAAATCACTTGAGCCACTCTGGCTTGGCTAACATTATCATTACAAACAGATGTGACTTGACTTGCTGGTACTGTTTCTTCTATGTGAAGAAAGGTCTTGAAGGTGCTTACCTGTATGAACCTTCGCTGGAACAGGTAAGAGCGATGGCCAAGATGTTGAAGGCTGAAAGACCAATTCCAGGCAATTCACTCCAAATTACTGGAGGAGAGCCTATGTTAAGAGAAAATATTTTTGATGTTATCAAGATTCTGAAGGAGGAAGGCATTGATCACATACAGATGAATACCAACGGTATAAGATTAGCAGTTGACCCAGATCTAATGCGTCGTATCAGGGAGGCTGGTGTAAGTAACCTGTACCTAAGTTTTGATGGTGTTACACCAAGAACAAATCCAAAGAACCACTGGGAAGTTCCATACACTTTGGAAAATGCAAGGAAGAATGGTATGACCATAGTTTTCGTTCCAACAGTTATCAAATCAATAAATGACCACGAACTAGGCGGAATCGTAAGGTATGCGCAGAAACACCTTGACGTTGTACATGCTGTAAACTTCCAACCAGTTTCGTTGACTGGAAGGATGAGCAAGAAGGAACGTGAGAGGTATAGAATTACAATACCAGACTGTATAAAGAGGATTGAGGAACAGACCAACGGTGAAATTCCAGAGGACTCGTGGTTCCCGGTTCCGAGCTGCATGCCACTAACTAATGTGATTGAACAATTCAGCAAGAAGCCCAAGTACGAATTAAGTATACACTTTGCATGTGGTGCGGGAACGTATGTGTTTGAGGATGCAGAGACAAGGAAACTCGTTCCATTAACATCATTCGTAGATATCAAGGGATTGCTAGAATACTTTGAAGAAAAGTCTGACGAAATTAAATCTGGTAAGAACAGATATCTTACCATGCTGGAGGTCGTTAGAAAGCTGAATTCATTCATTGATAGAAATAAACAACCAAAAGGATTGGACCTTGCGAAGATGTTTGCAAGTATACTGGTAAAAAGGAACTTTAATTCAGTTGGTTCATGGCATGGTAGAAGCCTCTTCCTTGGCATGATGCACTTCCAGGACAAGTATAATGAAGATCTGGAAAGGCTACAGAGATGTGATATTCACTACCTGACTCCAGACATGAGAATTATTCCATTCTGTGCATTTAACGTCATACCAGAATGGTACAGGGACAGAATACAGAAGAAATACGGTTCTCCAGTAGAGGAATGGGAGAAAGCAAATGGACAGACACTGGAGGAAGGACTGTATAGAGGATTGCTCAGAAGGGGTAAACCACAATCTGAATTTGGTTGTGCAATGAGTGAAATGCACAAGGCAATGGAAGTAGGTACGGGTCTTACTGGCGTATAAGTAAACTTCACACCTTAATTTTCTTCAAGGAAATTCCTTACAGCCGCATTGAATATGTTAGGCTTTTCAGCATGAGGTCTATGACCGCATTTTTCTATTATCAATAATCTACAATCATCCATTTTCGTGATGAATGGCTCACAATATTTTACTGGTATTAAATTATCATCCTTTCCCCATATGACAAATGTTTTTGCCTTTATTGACTTCAACCTCTCAGCCAGTCTAGGTGCCTTTGCACTTTCCTGTAATGATGACAAGAATGCATGCCTAGTTTCTGGCATCATAACATATTCATAAACACTCGTAACATACTCCTTAGTTATTGAAGACCTACTGGCATCTATTGGTGTAAGAGCTTTTCGCACCTCTGCCATATTGTTGGCATCCAATACCTTGACATATCTCTTCAATTCAACCGTACCTTTGAACTCTTTTGGAGGTATACCCGCAGGGCCTACAAGTACCAGTTTCTCGACCTTTGTAGGATAGGAAATAGTAAATTCTGCAGCAATCTGCCCTCCCATAGACGACCCTATAATATTGGCCTTCTTTATTCCAACAGAGTTCATAAATCTATTGATAAAATTTGTAAATGTTTTCATATCGTATTTTATTTTTGGCTTGTCACTCTTCCCAAAACCTACCAAGTCAGGTGCGAATACATGAAAATGTTTTGCAAGCACATCAATATTGTGTATCCAGCTCTCTGCAGACCCACCTAGTCCATGAATGAGTAATACATGCTTGGACCCTCTCCCGGATTCTACATATCGAACCTGATAATTCATCACATCTGTAAATTTGAATTGCATATAAAACATGCATTCAGACCAGCTTAAAAGCATTAACGCCACATGTTACAGCTTCAACTTAAAATTGATCCTCTGTTTAAATCCAGCCATGAAATTGAGTGTAGCGATGATCGAACCAGAACACGAAGTTAATGTAGGTCATGTGGCAAGGGTTATGAAGAATTTTGGAATTAGCGAATTATTTCTTGTGAATCCAAAATTCGATGCAAAGAAGGCTGCCATATTTGCAGTGCATGGAAAAGACTTACTAGATAAAGCTGAAACAATCGATTTCGATGACTTGCGTAAATTTGATTTACTGATTGGAACCACGGCCATACGTTCGAGCGATAGATCAAATGTAACCAGAGATTCCATAAATCCCTCACAACTCGTACAGCTTCTCGTTGATGCAAAACAACATATCTGCTTGATACTAGGAAGAGAAGCAACAGGTTTGAACAATAGTGAATTATCAGCATGCGATGTAGTGGTAAACATAGACACTGGCACAAACTATAGAACATTGAACATATCACACGCACTTGCCATATTGCTATATGAAATAAAGAGTAGCAATTTTCATAAAAAGAAGAGTTTAGCCACAGTTCATGAAAGGGAGTTGTTGATTGATTATGCATTAAAGCTAGCAAAGGCAAGTAGTTACAGGAGACATAAGATAAATCTGCTTACAATGGCACTTAAGAGATTTCTTGGAAGAAATTTGTTGACATCAAAGGAAGCGATGTTGATGGTTACACTGTTTAGGCAGGCGTTATTAACGATAAATAGAAAGAAAACTTGGAACTAATTCATTTCCACATACTTTCATAGAGATAGAATTGAAATAATCAGTTAGAAAAGCATGTTATTCCTTGTTAACATCGTTGGATTTGTCTCCTTTCTTCTCTATAGTAGATAATAGCTTTCTAACTTCCTCAATTTCTTTTTTCGACGCAACACCCTGTTGCATATCCATGATTATCCTTAACCATTTTGCAAAAAGTGGGTTCTCAAGCAATGAAATGGTAGCATCTACTTTCAGCTGTGTCTTACGATGCCAATGTCCTATCAAAATAGCTGCTGGAACATACACAAAGATGAAAATAAATACAAAGATCCATAATTCATTGAATATATCTTGAAGAAAAGTAACACGTTCAATTAGAAGTCTGTATGTTATAAGTATAAAATTAACAAAGGTAAGTACAAAGACAAGATAGATGCTATGGCCCATTCTGAAGTCAAACCATCTTCGTCTAACCCATCCTTCAGTAGACATCTCTATCACATCTATACACTGTAACCTTCTTTAAACCTTTAAGAAACTAGAACACATTTATCTCAAAACCTTGTTATCTCATTGTTTGTGAGTTGAGTTAAGAGAACCGCCTCATAATTTCTTGAATGGTTCTCTTACTGGCTTTCCCATCTCCAAACGGATTTTTACTTCTCTTAATTTTTCGTAGTATGCTTTCACGTTTACTTGTGACATAATTGATAGCATTACAAATGTCCTTTGTCTCAAGCTTTCTTACCAGAACATTAGCTCCAATTTGTACCGTTTCAACCCATTCTGTATTATTTCGTAGTGTTATACAGGGAACGCGAGCAATGAATGCTTCTTTTTGTAGACCACCAGAGTCGGTCATGACAAATAATGAATTTTGGATCAACTTCATCATGCTATGGTAGCCAACAGGTTTGATCATGAACAAATTCGTTATGGAATTTATCTTACTTAACAAACCAAAATCTTTAAGGCGTTTTTTGGTTCTTGGATGTACAGGAAAGATTGTTGGCAGTTTACTTTCTTTAATACTCTTAAGGATCTCAATCAAGGTGGTAGGCATTTCCAAATTTTCCTCTCTATGAATTGTCAAGGTAACAAAATTATCATCATCACTAATTATATATGGCATTTCAGCTTGCCTTATACGCTCTTGTTCTGTAGTAAAGAGATCATACATAGTGTCTCCAGTTTTCACCACTTTGGTTCTTCGAATACCTTCTTTAATCAAGTTTTTTTCCGCCATAGCAGTAGGTGCCAACAGCAATTGTGAAAAGTGGTCTATAGCTCTTCTATTGATCTCTTCAGGCATAAACTCTTCATAACTTCTTAGTCCAGCCTCTAGATGCACCACTGGAATTTTGATTTTTACTGCTGCAAGTGCACTTGCAAGTGCAGAGTTTGTATCGCCGGGAACTATGCAGAGTGTTGGTGAAATACGCTCTAGTGTTTTCTCTGTTTTGATTATGATATTGCCAGTTTGCCATCCATGCGTTCCTGATCCAACGCCAAGATTATACTGTGGCAATGCTAGATCAAACTCCTGAAAAAAGGCTCTACTCATATCAAAATCATAATGCTGTCCTGTGTTAATGATCGTGAATGGAATTTTCCTCTCAAGACAATTTCTGATTATCGAAACAGTTTTTATGATTTGAGGCCTAGTACCGAATATAATTGCGATCTTCACATTTTTTATCATCTGGCGCATCTATATATGCTTACGATTCAGTAATTACAAAAAATTCGCAATTGTTTTACTGATCAATTCTGGAACTTTTATGTCAGGCAACAATTAGAAAACTAACTTAAATTTTTATAGATAAACAGATTGAATAACTATGTGATTGAAGAAAGTTTGGAGAACTGGAATTTAGCTCCAGCCATAAAAGAAAAACTTGACGCAGAATTGAGATATAGGCAAATAGCGGAATGGTTGCATCCAAATTCATCAGTTTTGGATCTAGGTGCTCGTTATGGCTACGGTTATGAGTATTTGTTGGCTAAGAACATAAGTGTTATAGCTGTTGATCTTAATAGAGAAACACTAACACAAGCACCATCACATCCAAAAGTAACGATCATAAACTCTACAATTGAAAAGTTCGTACAAGAAGAAATTCAGAAGCATAATAGCTGGGATGCAGCAATTTTAGCAGAAGTGATTGAACATTTTCCGATGGGGAAGTGGCAAGAATTTCTGAATGATATTTTCCAGATCACTTCTACAATAGTTATTACAACACCATATAAGGAAGATCAACTTGCCTATTTGCAAGGTAACAAGGAAAAACAAATGAACCAATCCGATCCAGACATACATAAGGTGTTCAACATTACCCCAGAGATTTTCGAGATGTTGGGTTTTCGTATAGTTCGTTCTAAGGTCATAAAATACCCGACACCAAAAAAACCAAGAGATAATTTTATTCGCTACCAATTGAGACATGTAATTCTACGCCTTCATAAATGGCATAACAAGTACTGGTTGTTAGAGATTAGCAAATAACTTACTTTAGCAAAGGTTGTAAGCACGAATAATGTTATTCTCATACTTCTCCCACAGCAGATTTTGTCTAGCAAATCGTAATGTTTCATCTCTGATACGGTTAAGCTCACTTGTGTGTTCCTTTAGGTAAAGTAATTTGTCCACTAGTTCATTATAATCGGTAA
Organism: uncultured Nitrosopumilales archaeon; assembly: GCA_964372525.1. Classification (GTDB taxonomy): domain Archaea; phylum Thermoproteota; class Nitrososphaeria; order Nitrososphaerales; family UBA213; genus CAYJTD01. Next base: position 11,718 of record CAYJTD010000035.1, read on the forward strand.
ATGTTACGCAATGATTCTTCAGCATAGATATCACATCTGCAAAGTCGCTCGTTACCATGATCATCAATCCCGCATGGGCATACTCGTACACTTTGTTGGGATTACAGTATTTATGAAACCAGTGACTCTTCCAAGGTAGTATACCTATGTGATGTTTCCTGAACTCCTGATACATTTCCTTTCTCGGAAGAAATCCCATATATTGCACAGGATGAGAAACATGTGAATTCTCCATACCCACGATAGTGAGTGAACCTATTTCGTTTTGGTAAAAAATATCTA
>CAYJTD010000036.1:0-11765 GCA_964372525.1 uncultured Nitrosopumilales archaeon
AATAATCCAAGCGTTTCTCCATCTCATCCTTGAACTCGAATACTGCCGTTATTGGTGTAGGATCTATTTTCTTCAATATTCCAAGGTATATAGTTGAATAATCCAACAGATACAGTGATGATACTATATTTGCAAGCGGTGTAGAGCCGTATAACGGTATTTCACCAACTTCGTAACCATTTCTTTCAAGCATTTCCTTGAACACATCACACCTAGTTCTTACCTCTTCTGGATCGAACTTGGTTCTTACAAGCAAGGGTTTAAGCATTACATTTTCTGGGCTCTTGTTTTTGTGACCCCAAGATACCAGTTCATTGTGACAGGAGTCTAGTATTTCTCCTGCTATAGCATTTATCTTCGCATTCTCATTTACAGAATTTTTGAATCTTATTCCTACACCTCGTTGCAATGGAGAGCAATAAGCAGCTGGTATGCTGTCAAACATCCATTTTGCAAGTTGCTTAGCAGGATTTTCTTCAACTATAGATTTTTTACAAATATTCTTTCCAACATCTACCATCGTTCGAATTGAATCGTCTATCTGACTTTGCGTATCGTTTAGAAAAGGGGAGTATGTAAGCAACTTCAGCGCAGAATACAAAACTTCTGGTAATGTTATACGCGGTAGAATTCTCTGCTCTATTTTTACATGCGGTATTTTCTTCTTCTTGCATACCTCTTCCATTTCTCCACCCTGCGAAATGCCAACAACTTTAGCATTGATAGATGAAGCTTCAAGCAATGCTGTGAGTGTCTCTTCTGTACCGCCTGATACACTCATGGCTATGAATAATGTATTTTGGTTAACGAATGCCGGCATGTGATAATCTTTTGATACGCAAATAGGAACATGACATTTTAATCGCATCCAGTCTGCAAGAATATCACCAGTCGTGCCAGAGCCGCCCATTCCTGCAAAAACAATAGAGCTTACACCATCAAAGAATTTTTCATCTATGTTTATGTTTCTATCAAATGCAATTTTACAATATTCTGGCCACTTGTCGTAAGCATCGCATATAGAAGATTTATCAATTGTTTTTATTTCATCAGGAGTAAGCATGCAATTTGCTACTCATAGCATTGAATAAATCTTGTGGTAAAATTATTGTGTGTTTTTGCAATAATCAACTAGAAATCTTATTCCCTTTTCAAGTGACCATTGGGGTCTGTATCCTAGAGATTTTGATATTAGTGATAGATCTGCTATTGTATCATGTACATAATTTTTGAGTGGATTTTCAATGTACTGGGGTTCTATCGACATACCGAGTATCTTGTTGATTAATGCCACAAGATCGGTGAAACTAGTTCCTATACCTGTTCCTACATTGAAGATACCAAAATCTATGTTAGATGTCATTGCAAGTATGTTTGCAGAAACAACATCATGCACAAATGTAAAGTCTCTCCTTTGCGTTCCATCGCCATAGATTATAGGAGATTTACCCTCCATCATATCCCAAAGGAACTGTGATATGTTGTTAGCATTCTGCCCTTTATGCAATTCCTTAGGTCCGTAAACACTGAAGTACCGTAATCCTATGGAACTCAAGTTATTTTCATAGTAATAGGTTTGCGCAACTATTTCCCTCGTACGGAATGACGCTTCATAAAATGTCTTGGCTGTAATTGGTTGATTTTCACTGAATGGCAAAGGATTACCATTGTACATAGATGACGTTGACGCATAAATGACTTTCTTCACACCATTGTCAAGTGCAGCCTTCATGACGTTCATGAAACCTAACACGTTTACCTCCATTCCCAGTTCTGGCTGTTCCTTGAACATTGGAGAAGAACTCATGGCAGCATTATGAAAGACATAATCGCATTGCTTGCATACTTTGTTCACGAGTTCTGCATCCATTACAGAACCCTTGACAAATTCAACACCATAATCATCAACATTCTTCTTGTTGCCTAGGTAAAGATCATCTAGAACAACGACATCATGATCTTCAGAAATTTTCTCCGTAATGTTTGAGCCTATAAAACCAGCCCCGCCAGTTACAAGAACCCTCATTATTTGGGGGTTCTAGAGTGTAGCAATAAAAAGCTAATGTCAGGTATATCTTCGCTTTATTGGCTTGAGCTTTGCTATGTGAATGCCAAGTCCTAGCGGTATAAAACCAGCTATTAAGAATATCTGAGGAACGTTCAAAAGTTCAGGAATTCTATATTCTTCGTTAATGATGTCTGTAAGTGTTGAAGCATATAGCATTCCTAGCGGCATGAGTATACCTTGCGCAATAAGTATTGCACTTACCACTCTTGGCGCATCTCTTTTTGAAAGAAAATATGTTATAATGGCTAGACCAAGACCTGGCAACGCAAAAAGAAATATGCCGACCATTAAAAGCTGCTCAGGATATAGAACGATATTAGAACCTTCTATGGGGCGTGACAGTCTACCGTAAAACGAATACAAATATGCAATAAACATTGCATTCAATCCAATAGCTGCAAGTGCCATCCCAGTCTCAAGTCTTAGGCCTATCATAGACATACAATCCCCTGTAAGGTCATAAATAAGTTATGATAATCAAGTTCTCGTCTTCACGAATTTTTTCATTTCACTTTCACAAATAGACAGCTCTTTCTTACAGACAGATATTTCATCGTTAATCTTTTCCTTGTTGGTTTTGATATGTGCTATGTCACCATTTTCAAGAGCAGAACGCATATCAGTTAGCAAAATATTTGTAATTCTTATTCGTTGACCAATGTTGTATAAGCGTTCCATTAGTTCTGTTGGGATCTTTGCTATCTGTGTAAGATCATCTAATTTATCATATAGATGCAAAATATCACGAAAATCTTCGTAAAGAGATTGCAGTCCCTTTTTCTCTTCTGTAAGACCTTTAATTTTATCTAAATTTGATAAATCAATTGCTTTTGGTTTTTCAACAAATGATTGATACTTTATGAATATCTTGTTAGAACATTCTATGCATACCTTCTTTCCCCTTATCTCTATGCTTAACAGGGTATCCTTATCACAAATACAGCATTTATCGAGTGAAGTCATGGTAGAATCAAATAGCTTATAGGTATTAATCCTTATAGAAAGCGGTTTTATGTCTTATGAAGTTCATACTTCATAATGTAATTAGTCTGTAGCTAACTAACTTGCTAGGTTATGCCCACCAAACTAGCCAGTTCCTTTCTTGTTGCGGCACCCAAGACTTCAGCAGAACTTTCAGGGCTAACATTGTTCAAGTAAATACCGAAACCGCGTTCAAGACCAGACCATGTTGATAATTGTGGGTACACTTCTATATGCCAGTGCAACTGCCTGCTGTTCTTCTTTTCTGGGGAGAGGTGAAATACTAGGTTGAAAGCAGTATCTTTCAATGCTTTAGACAAACCACCAAGAGTGGCTCGCAGTATTAACGCAAGATCGGTTATCTCTTTCTGCGTTATCTTAGAGAACAGTGTTATATGCCTCTTCGGGCAGATCCAGAATTCATGTGGATATGTTGGAGCCCATGGACACAGTGCAAGAAAGCTGTCTGTTGCAAGAACCTGCCTCGGCCCACTTGATTCAACATTAACTACATCACAGATTGGACACAAACCCTTTTCGTTTATGTATCTGTGCGTTGCCTCAGCTTCCTGTTCTATCAATGGCGGTATAGTAGCAAATGTAACAATGTCCAGATGTGGATGGTTGAGAAAAGATCCGGCATCCTTGCCGTAGTTCATGTATATAGAGACGTAAGTTACACCTTTCTGTGTATATAGCCATCTTACTCTGTCTTGAATAACAACAAGCACATTTGCCCACTGCTCAACCGAAATGTTTGAGAGTTTCTCCTTATGCTCTGGTGCAGCAACCACAACGTAATGAAAACCATAGGCTGGTTCGCTGTACAACGGCTTATCACTGTAAACCTTCTCTTGAGAAGTGGTCACTGCTGGCTCTTTGCTTGGAAATACACGAACACACCAGTCTTCAACATAATTTTCTTCGCTATCAGAAAGCCGCTGCAACATACCATCCTTCTGTACAAGCGCAAGAATCGCAGGCAGTGTCATCTCTTCATTACCTGGACAGTACGGGCACTTACCATCGGAAATATTATTTTCTACAGCATTCTTTGGAACTATAACAAATCTATCAAGCACATAATCCTTCCTGAGTTCTGCCATCCCACATATTCCTCCACATCTTTAAATTTAAGAGTATCCCTTACACATGATTCGATCCGAATATTCGTAATTACAGACTCGAGCATAAGTTAGCATAGATGTTGTTAATGTCATACAATATTTACGCCTTGGAATTACGTAATTTTCTCTGTGTAAAGGAATTTACACCACGAAATATTGTTATAAAGCTGACAATACAAGGCGGTTTATGGCCAAACTCGTTTACGTGCTTTTGGACGGCGTTGGCGACCTACCTCACCCCTCCTTAAACGAACTGACGCCACTAGAAGCTGCCTACACTCCAAGCATGGATTTCCTAGCAAGAAACGGGGTGATGGGCAATGTTTACAGTGTAGGTAAGGGAATAGCGCCAGAATCAGATATAGCAGTGTTCAGTATGCTTGGCTACAAATTCAAGCACGAAGATTATGTTGGGAGAGGTGTTATAGAAGCTATAGGGTCTGATGTAAATTTCAGGGACGGCGATCTAGCTTTACGTGGAAATTTTGCAACTATTGATAATAAATTGAATATAATAGACAGGAGAGCTGGACGGGATATCAAAAAAGACGAAGCCGAAACACTCTCGAAAGCTATTAGCGATAATGTAAAGTTGTCAAACAGTTCCTTTGTACTAGCGCCTACAATAGGTCATAGAGTTGTGCTGAGTATACGATCAGATACAGGCAAACTATCTTCAGAGATATCCAATACAGACCCTGCATATGCAAGGGTGAAGGGTATGGGAGTTGCCAAACCTGTAGGGAAGAAACTCAAACTAGCAGAATGCAAACCCTTGGATAAGACTGACTCCTCGAAACTTTCTGCCAAGCTCGTTAACGAATTTACAAAAAAATCGCTTAGGATATTGAGAGAGCATCAAGTCAATAAAAACCGAAAAAATGCCGGGAAGATGTCCATAAATTGCATACTTTTGAGGGATGCAGGAAGCAGGATGCCTGTACTTGAACCCATAAGCAAGGCACATGGCATCAATTTTGCATGTATAGTCGATATGCCTGTGGAAAGAGGTATAGCGAAGATAGCAGGAATGCAAGCGTTCCACGCTGGTGGTATAAATGATTATGAACAGAAGGCTAGTGTTGCTGCAAAGTGTTTGGAAGAACGCGATGCCGTTTACGTGCATATAAAGGGTCCCGACGAATTTGGTCATGATGGCGACGCTAAAGGTAAGAAGAAAAGTATCGAAGATATTGATCGTAGGTTTTTTGCTCCTCTTCTTGATTTAATAGATATTGAAAATATAGCTGTAGCCATATCTGGTGATCATTCAACGCCATGCACAAAGAAGGGACACAGCGATGATCCAGTTCCTTTACTCCTTGCAGGGAAAATGGTCAAGCATGACAACTCAGCTAGGTTTGCAGAAAATTACGCAGCAAAAGGCTCGCTTGGAGTTATGCAGGGATACGAAGTATTAAGCAAAATCCTGCATCTTATTAAATCTTGAAGTATAACACATTTTTTGTATCCATAATGTTCAATACATGTTTTTTGAATCTATCTACGTCTATTCCGTAATAGATTCCAGTTACGCTTCGCAGTTTTTCCATTGCTCTCCCAAGAATAGATAGACATATGTCATCTTCATCTTTCTGACTGTGCACAAAAGCTGCGCATGTAAGTATAATCCCCTGCAACAAATTTTTTTCATCACCACCTTCCTTCTTCCAGACACCTTCAAGAGCCTCATGACATTCCCAATATCGTTCGTCATTGAAAAGTGATTTTGCGTATTCAATTGCATTCTCTTTTCCCCTTTCTTTATCTACTATTTCTATCGTGTTCACAACCGTAGATATCTTCGATAGTTTCAGCAGCAAATTATCAAGTTTTTCACCTGCAATTGTGATATCGAATTCTACATATTTACTGGAAATGCGTGAATCCCTTATGATTGCATTATCATCAGTAAGATTTCTAGCCCTGAGTAGCAAATCTGCAGCGTTCTTTGCATTGAACCCGTTGTTGCGCAGGTGCACGATGTAACGAGCCATTAACATCAAAATCACTTCACGATTATAAATAAGATAGCGCACCACGGTAGATTTATAAGAGTTCTACATGGCAGTCGTTCTGCTTGAGCACGATAGTAACTTTGGAAGACAAAACGAATGGACTCTTGAAGCGGCGTGAGTTAAAATGCCTGTTCAAGGGATTTGCGGGCAAGTTAACTAGGAAGGAAGCTGCAGAAATGCTCGCCAAGGAACTTAAATTGGATAAAAAATTTGTCATACCAATCAGTCTTGAAGGCAAGACGGGTATGAGTGATATTAATTGTACTTTTTACGTCTATGATGATGAAAACTTGGCCAAAAGACATCTTCCAAAATACATTTTCATGAGAATGCTCACCAAGGAAGAGAGAAAGAAGGCGAAGGAAGCAGAGAAAGCTAAAGGAAAGAAACCTGCCGAAGGCGCTCCTGCGGAAGCAAAAGAAGCACCAAAAGAGCAAGCTAAAGAAGAAGCAAAAGAGGCTAAGGAAGAAGCTAAACCTGAAACAAAAGCCAAAGAAAAACCAAAAGCTGAAGATAAAGCTGAGAAACCCACAAAAGAAGCAAAAGATAAGGATAAACCTAAAGAGGAGGCTAACAAGTAATGGGAAAGAAGGGTCAGAATACAAACGTGTGGAAGTATTACAAAGTTGAGGGCGAGCAGGCAAAGAAACTGAAAAAGGAATGTTCTAGATGTGGCAATGGTGTCTTCATGGGTGAGCATAAAGACAGGATCACATGTGGTAGATGTGGTTATACCGAATTCAAGAGTAAGAAGTAACACATGATTTCATTTCGTTCCTAACTGCAGTTATTATTCCCAATACCAGTGCAGGATAGAACGGAGATACGTATTTTTTATTTAGTGCTTTCTTTACTATGGAAACATTACCGTTCTGCATATATCCGTCAAGAAACGCTTTGACAATTTTTCTGGCCCCTTCTTCGTTTGAAGTAAACTTCATAGAATAATATACAAAACATGCAATATCCCATGCTTTATCATCATCAAATGTGAACTGCTCTAGATCTGTAAAATAGAGTTTATCATCACAGAGTAGCATATTGCTGGCCTTGGTATCCATTACTGTATGTCCCTTTGCATGTAATATCTGGAGTACCTGTCCCCAGCGAGTTATCGTACTGGTGTCATCAGACTTACCTAATAATACCGAATCTATGATGTCACTTAATTTCGCACCTTCTATGTATCTTGTTACAAGCAATTTTTTATCTGGTACAAAGGCAATTATATCTGGAGTATGCACACCTATATTCCTCAGGTATCGCATAGCTCTATACTCTCTGCGCAATCTTGATAAGGGATCAGCATCGAACTTCTTCACACCTACAGCCCACACATTTAACGCGGTCCATTTTAATGCCATTACGCTTGCAAACTGTTTCACAACTAGTTTTTCTGTTCTCTCATTTTCGCTTATAGTATAGAGCACAGTTGCAGCATTCAGATCGCCAAGTTTTTTTCTATTTACAGAATAATCCGTGAAGCCAAGTTTAGTTGCTAATTCTTTAAGCCACTTTTCTCCTTCTATGCGCATCCCCTCTTCAAGTTGTAACATAGATCGTGGATTTTCCATTTCTCTAGGAATATTCCCGACAGTCTTACGCCTCTTCAATTTCGCTTTAGCTTCCTGTTTGACAAAGACAAGCGTCCTTCTTCCAGCATATGTGTGAACTAACCATGAAAACACACCACGCATCATATTAGACATTTTAAGCGATGTGTCTGTTCCATGTTTGAACGTAATTTTTTTGTCCAAGATTTTGATGAATCCATTATCAATTTGAATATACCCCTCTCTCTCAAGCTCCTGCAAGGCTAGAATGAAACCTTTCACGCTTTTCTCTAGATTTTTCTTTCCATACTCATCAGAATAAGTTCTTACATAACTATACACTGCATGAGGATAAATTTTTGCTCGTTTCTGCAGTTTTGAATAGAGAAAATAGCTTAACGGTATTAAAAGCTCCGTGTAAAGCGCATCGGTAGCTGCAAGTTCCCTTAGCTCCTCCAGAATAACCCGTTTCTTGTATCTTTTTTCTATCTCTATAAGATAGTCAGTATTTATCAATGGCTCATATGGATGTAAGAGTCTTCCAATAACAAATTCTCCAAGTGAGGCCTTGTCTGCATCCTTAACAAGTGATCTACTATCAACAATTAATACAGAAACATCTAACTCATTTTTGTCATACAGATATTTTATGATATGGTCATAATTTTTTAGGACCAGTAAAAGATCGTAATCGCTGTCAGACCTTGCATAGCCTGCAACTTTGGATCCATATGCACAACAGGCTTCTATAGTATGCTTACCAGCAAGTTTCTCCACAATTTTTAGAAGTTCGTTTCTTTCTTGACGATCAGGAACCTGTTTATCATTTAGCATTACCACGTTTACCCTTCCTAGTAGATTTTGGAGCAGTAAGCTCATATATCTTCTTCTTGAGATGTTGGTCTATCTCCGTATTCGCCATCGCACTCACTGGAATTCTTACTGTGTTTTCATCCATGTTTATCCTTACTGCCGGCAAACCTTTCTTCAACCACATCTTGATGCACTTGTTTTCAAGTTTAGGATCATGAAATCCCTCAGGAAATTTTTTTGTGATTAGTTGTACCAATGATCTGTCCTTAAACACAGTTTTAGGCTCAAACAATTTTGTTAAATCAGCATAAGTTCCCTCTAAGAGTGTGCCAGATATTTCATCGGATATTACATCCATCTTGATCATTCTGCCCATGAGTTCCAGATAGTGAAGAAATTCATGTGCAAGTACGGCATGTATGGTACCTTTCATACCATACGCTATGAGAGGCGCTGTAAGTTGGACTACTACGTTCACCTTGTTATCTATGCTTACTATAGGTATGGTTCTGGCGAATAGAACGCCAACCTGACCAATCTCTAACGGAGAAACAGAAAGGACTATGCTGGGTTCGATATAGAAGGAGGGATATTTTATACCAGAGGCTTTTGATATTCTTTTAACGCCTTCCTGAACAAACTTGAACCTATCAACTATCTTTCGATAAATATTCGGTGTAATCAGGTCTCCAAGTTTGGCATCTTCAACCTTTCTGAGAGGGTCCATCTTTACCAATTTCCCAATATAACGATACAAAAGTGTTTGCTATTAATCTGTAAATTTAACATTTAAGATATCAAATGACCTGCATGTTGTTTTACAACCTATAATATGCGAAATATTTGGAGTCATACTTTCACCACTAACGAACTGCTTTATTACAAGTCCACCATCCACAACCATCATTATCGTTAAAATATTCCTCAACATCTTAGTATTAATTTTGTAAATCTTTTTGCTTACTTCCTTTCCACGCTTCCCAGAAAATGTAACAAGTGTATTATTCAGCGCATTTAGTTTTTTCAAACATTTACTAGTAATTTCACGTTCACATTCTACCAATAGTTTCACCTTCGTTCTGAACTTTAAAGACCTGTCCGGCAATCGTTGAACTCTTTTGAGGAATTTGATCCGCACACCATTTTTTGTTACACTCCTAGGCTTGGCAAACCTGAGTTTTGGGTTGATCACTTTGACGAAAAAAGGCCTTCCATTATCGAGAACCAGACTGTCTTTATCCTCGCCTCCAACCCATGTGAATTTTGCACTCTCACATTTGAAGGCGTTTATCAACTTTCTCACTATTATTCCCTCTATGCTGTCAAATCCAGATAATCCAGTGTTGTTGCACTGGGAGCAACCCTTACCCATACAAATGCTACAACGCTCCTGCTTCTGACCCAAACCTCTTTTACGCTTCACATATCTGCCGAAAAGGAATATCGCTCTTGATCTAACTGTTATATCATTTTTAACGATATCAATATTGATTGTAACATCTGGTCTGCCATAGTCAACTTTTTTACCAGTTGTTCGAGCCAGCCTCTTTCCCAGTTCTTTTGTTAGGTAGCTCTTTACGCTTTCAGTTCCCTTGATCTTGAATTTTGCTCTTATTTCATCCTCGTGTTCCAGCATATCTGATGGCAGTACTGCTCCAATAAGGAAAGTTTTGTACCTGTATTCTTTAAGCGTTGCAAGTATGAGTTCAAGTAACTCATCGATCCTGTTCATCAAGCTGTTGCAGATATAGCACTTTCCTTTCACAACATTTCTTGATACCTTTCTAGAGGATTGTCTTGCTAGACATCTGCTGCATAGAGTGTATTTTTTCAGGATATTTGTTGCTATATTTACCGCATTACCCAATACCGAATCTCCTTAGCAAACCTTGCATCTGCCTGCCCTTCGATGCTTTCATGACATCTTTTGAACGTTTGTAATTGGTTAACAATTCCTTCACATCACGTTCTGACATTCCAGCGCCGCGTGCCACGCGTTTTACTCTGGAAGCATTGAAAAGATCTGGATTGGCTCTTTCCTTCTTTGTCATTGATTGTATGATGTACCGCCATTTAACCATCTTTCTCTCCATCACATCAATATCCTCATCTTTCATTGCATCAGACAAGCCTGGAATGTGTTCAAAGACTGCTCGTAACGAACCCATCTTTCCTACCTGCTCAAGTTGGAAGTAGAAATCATCTATAGTCATTTTTCCGCTAGTTATTCTCTTAACTTTTGCCTCATCAGCCTCTGCCTCAAGTTCCCTAGCCATGTCTAGCAAAGCTTTGATGTCGCCCATTCCTAGCAATCTGCCAACAAATCTTGTAGGCGAAAATTGTTCCAGATCGTCTATTCTTTCACCAGTACCTATGAACATTATCCGTGCTCCAGTAGCAGCAGCTGCAGATAACGCACCCCCTCCTTTTGCAGCTCCGTCAAGCTTTGTTACAATTATACCACCAACTGGAACAGCTTTGTGGAATGCTTCTGCCTGATTGTAACACTGTTGTCCTATAGTGCCGTCTATAACAAGAAGCACCAAGTCTGGGGTAACAGTACTGTAAATATTGCTCATCTCTTCTAACAATTCCTTTTCTTCCTTGTGCCTTCCCGCCGTATCGATTATGATAACGTCAAGGTTAGATGGTTTGAAATGTTCCAGACCTCTCTTGGTTATTTCTACTGGATCCTTTAAGCTCTCATCACCATACACATCTATGTTGACCTTATTGCATACAGTCTTCAGCTGCGTTAATGCTCCAGGTCTGAAAGTATCAGCACCTATTACACCAACTTGGTAGCCATGTTTTGATAACCACCTAGCTAACTTGCCTGTAACCGTTGTCTTGCCACTTCCTTGAATGCCAAGCATAAGCACAATGTTTGTCTTGTCTGGTTTGAAGGAAAGTGGTTTCTCTTCTCCCAGCAATCTCGCCAGTTCATCATACAGTATCTTTACAACATGATCTTTTCTGGATAAACCTGGCGGAGGCTGTTCATGCAAAGCCCTTTCTTGGAGTTTGTTCGTTACCTCTAGAACGAGTTTAACATTAACGTCAGAAGCGAGCAGTGATCTCTGTACATCCTTTGCGAGTTCTCTGATCAAATTTTCATCTATGCTCGAAGCTCCAACCAGCTTCTTCAACGCATTTCTTAATCCACTTCGCAGAGAATCTAGAACCATTCAGTACCCCTTCCCTA
>CAYJTD010000037.1:0-11511 GCA_964372525.1 uncultured Nitrosopumilales archaeon
CTTCTGTGTGATAGTTCATTTTTCTTCTTACCAAGCTCTGCGTATGTAAGTCCATCTGAATTATTTGGCACAAAGATAGGATCATATCCCCAACCTATACCACGTATCTCGTTAGAGATTTCGCCATTGACATTTGCAACGAATGTTAATGGTGTGTTCTTTGGTTCACAAAAAGCAATAATAGATCTGAACGTAGCACTTCTATCATTGTTTGATTTCAATAACTGAATTATACCTTCGTTGCCAATTGTTTTAAACACAAATGAAGAATATGGTCCAGGAAATCCCTTCAACGATCCTATGAACAAGCCATCATCCTCAACGATTACTTTGGCATTTAATTTTGTGCAAGCATCTCTTGCCTTCTCCATTGCGATAGTTTCCAAATCGTCAGATTGTATCTCAAGTAAATCAAGTTCAGCCATTTTTACGTCTATACTATATCCGTTGAGTATGTCTTTTACCTCATTGAACTTATTTGCATTTGTTGTTGCAAAGTATATGTCAGACAACTCTGGCGTATCGCCCCCTACTCTCTATTTCTGCTACCTTCTTGAGCATCTTTGACGTTAACTTTTGTCCAGCTATAGTTTCATATCCTTTGATGAAATTATTGAATGCCTTTTCAAATACAGATGCATGCGCACTGCTCATTATCTCCTTGATAAGACGTATGTCAACTGCTTTGTCTTCAATCCTATCAGAGTGATATGCTAAACCGAAATCGATCAAAACAAGTTTTCCATCATTGATGATAAAGTTTGATGTTGTCAGATCACCATGCACTATATTGTTTGCATGTAATCTTGCTGTATAGATCCCCATCTTTTTGCACACATACAAATTCTTTGAAACAATATCGCGAGCAAGCTTTCCTTTAACATACTGCATGATAATTTCTGCATTTTTTTTATCTACAAAGTAAAGCAGTGGTGTCGATACACCGGCTTTTTTTGCGTTTGACAGCATTTCAGCTTCATGCACAGTGCGTTTATTCCTTATTTCTTCATCAAGTAATTTGTTTCTGTAGCTCTTTGCCTTCCTGATCTTACGTACAGCTCTCTTGCCATACCACTCTACAAGGTAAATATCAGCCTCTGCACCTCTTTTGATCAGCATCATTAAAGTTATAACAGGTCAGTAAATTAATGTGTACTCATGGCAGAACAAGGCGAAGATGAAAATGTAATCATGCAGGAAGACTGCAGCGAAGACAACCTTGGCTCTGGTTACCTGACACTAACCAATAAGAGACTTGTATTTCAGAAGAGCGAGGCACGCATGCTCACATTAAGCAAAAAGATGGCTGGCACTGTTCTTGAGGCACCTATGGATAAGATCAAGGGTGTCAAAACTGAAGGGTTTATTGCCAAGAAGGTGGTCGTTGAAGTTTCTGAAGAGTCTGGAAGTAAGTTATACAAGTTTGGGGTTTTCAGCACTGGCAAATGGAGAGATGCCATAGAAAATGCAATGGAAGCATCTAGTTCTAGTTCTTCCAGGTAATATCTACAGTATCAAGTCGCCACGATTGTCTTACAAACGCCTCTTCGATCTTTGCTTTAATACCAGTATTAAATTGAAGTAAGCCCGTCCAAGCGATCTGCGCACCACAATCGCCAGCATAATTTATTGGTGTTACAAAGAATTTTGCCTTCTGCCTTTTGCATACATCTTTCAACATGCTTGCTAGACGTTTGTTTGCAGCTACGCCACCAACTACCAACAATTCTTTCTTGTTTGTAAAGGCAAGAGCTCGTTCTGTTGTTTCTGCAAGCATGGCAAAGGCAGTTTCTTGTAATGAAAAACACACATCCTCTAGTTTATTGTTATTAGTAGCTTTCTTTGCAGCAGTAAGTAGACCAGAATATGATACATCGTTTCCCTTTACAGTATATGGTAAATGCAGATAGTTGTTTGACTGTGCAGCAAGTGCTTCTATCCTTCCTCCACATGGTGATGCAAAACCAACAGCTCTACCAAATTGATCTAACAATTGTCCAATAGTAATGTCCAATGTTTCACCAAAGACACGCCATCTATTATTTGAAAGCGCGAGTATCATTGAGTGCCCGCCGGATACTAGCAATACAAGAGGATCCTTGGCACCGGTAAGCAGCATGCCAAGGTCCAGATGACCTACAGCATGATTTACTGGCACTATTGGTTTTTTATGATATCCTGCTAAGCAACGAGCAACTACAGCGCCAACTCTTAGACATGGACCAAGGCCTGGACCTGCAGAGTATGCTATCGCATCTATATTATCTAAATTGATCTTTGCTGTCTCTAACGCATCTCTCAATACTGTTGAACTTTCTTCGGCATGATGCCTAGAAGCCTCTCTGGGATGAATGCCAGCACCCTCGGGAGGTTTGTAAACACTTCTAATGTCTGAAAGTATCTTGCCTTTACCATTTGTTCGTTTAACGACAGAGCATGAAAACGTATGAGCAGTACTTTCAATTCCTAGGCAAAGCATTTTCTATCTATCCTCTACTCATCGTAGATATTATCTTTATGATGTCATTATCTTTCAGTTTATGATCAGCGCCCATTCGCTGCTTACTCCTTGCATCTATAGCATGCAAAAATCCCTTTGCCAGATCGCTGTGTATAACAGCCGCAAGATCTTTTGCTGTTGATCCTATTTTTATCATGTATGCATCTGGAAGTACATTTCCTTTTTTATCTGTAAATTTGCTTTCATCTTCTACTGGGTATGCAACTATCATGTTAAGCAACTTGAAACATGCTGCGTTTATCACATCTTGCACACCTGTTGAACTCATTTTATCCATTAATGTTCTTACTAAATCCAGTGCCTTCTTTTGCTCTGCTGTTAAACTGCCTTCGTCCTTCACCTTGAACAGATCATCTCCAGGCAAATAATCAATCAAACCCTTAGTTGAAGCCCTTTTCAAAAGTAGTTCTGCTTCTGATGCGCATGGTATAACTATTCTGCCAGATTTCTTTATCTTCTCTATATTTTCTTCAGCAGGTGAAATATCGGCTTTATTTGCAGCTATTACAATTGGTTTTGCTTTTTCGCGTAACGCTTTGCAGAAATCAAAGAGATCATCTTTGCTCCATGCAGATGGCTTGCCTTTGTTTTTGAATTTCCCTAAAACTTCAACTATATGATTCTCGCTTATTGCTAAACCACTCAATCTGGTAGCAAGTAATTGTTCTAGTTTTTGACCTTGGTGTTCAGCCTCTCTAACAGTCTTGTCCCAATCACGACTAATGAGAGAAGTTAACCATAGATCAAATTCTTTTTCAACAAATTCTATATCAAACATAGGATCCTGTGCACCTGGCGCACATGACCTGCCTTCACTATCTGTAGAACCAGATGCGTCTACAACATGTATCAATGCATTTGCCTGTCTGGCGTCATCTAGAAATTTATTGCCCAAACCTCTTCCTATATGTGCTCCTGGAACTAAACCAGCTACGTCTATGAGTTTTATGGGTATGAACCTGTTTCCATCTATGCATACAGAATGAACTGGATTATCTTTCACACCTAATTCTTTACATACACACTTCACTCTTGCATATGCTACGCCAACATTTGGATTGATAGTTGTGAATGGATGGTTTGCGATAGGCACGTTCAACTGTGTTGCCGCATTGAATAGTGTTGATTTTCCTACATTGGTTTTACCCAATAATCCTATGATCACACCAATCGTTTATTCATAGTTGGATTTAATGGTATGGTAACTAATTTGTTATAATGCATAGAGAACGTCATTAATGCATAGAGCATCCAAATTGTTATCTATTATCTAGCGTTAGTTGAGTTAGAGACGACCATCTAGTGGACATACTTCTCTACGATCTTAAGAAGTGCTCTTGTAGTAAATGGTTTACTGAGATGGTCATTTACTCCATATTGTTTTTTTAACTGCTGTATATACTTGTCACTAAACTTGGCAGAGCCTGTAAAAAATACTATTTTGGTATAAGACAATGTGTCATCATCTGCCAGCTTTTCTAATACTTCAACGCCAGGCATTTGAAGCATTTCTAGATCTAACAGAACAAGATCAAATCTTTTCTTTTGTATTAAACTAAGACAATCTTTCCCATTACTTGCGGTAAAACATTCGTATCCAGCTGTTTCGAGCACTGATTTCACTGCTTCAGTTATACTTACACTATCATCTGCAACTAAAATTGCCCCCAATTATAAAATATTATGACCGTGAAGTTATAAACAATTTCTATATGTGTAAAAATTATAAAAAAAAGTAATTTTCGCATGTGATATAACCAGTGTTCCAATATTTTTTAGGTTATAATAACCATAAATAACCATAATAAGCCAAAAATTGTAAAATTATGTCATGTAAACTGTCCCGTCAGTCTATGCGATCTCTTAAAACCAGCTCGCCGTCATCATCCACAAAAATAATTACATCCCCTTCCTTAAGATTGAAGACTTTTCTGGCTTCTTTAGGTATTGTAACCTGAAATCTATAGCTAATTCTGCTGGTACCAAGAAGCCTTTTTTTGGTTTTAAATGACATTGATTATCTTTCTGTATAAACTGAATTCCCTAATAAATATAAAAGGAATACCTTTATGCAGCATCCCTTTGGAAATAAAGCAAAACGCCCCTAACTAGACGATTAACAATCTTACTGAAGTATATTCGAACCGTTGAATGTTCTCCATTTCTGAGCTGAAATAAAGAAGATAATAAGATCATCAACTAACTAATAATCATTATTATTACTTATAAGTAATGTGGTTACGCTTATCTTTATAGCAAACAATTCTGAATTTAGTATCAATGTATCCCGAACTATATAGCATATGTGGAATAAATCCTCTGGTGATAGAAAATTGTCTAGTTTGAAGGTTCTTGCTGTAGATGATTCAACTGCTATTTTGGACGCTATTAAAGAAGTGCTAACTAGTATTGGTCATGAAGTTGAAACAGCGGATAATGGAGCGCAAGCACTTGACAAACACAATAAATTCAGACCAGATGTAATAACGTTAGACCTCGCAATGCCAGTGATGGATGGTGAAGAAACATTACGTAGAATACTAAAACTTGATCCAAATGCTAGAATCATTATGCTAACAGCATCAGAACATAAAGAATTGATACAGAAATGCCTGCATGACGGTGCTGTGGGATTCATTGTTAAACCATTTACCAGTAAAGAGCTCATTGATACAGTAACTAATGTTGTTAGCATAGGATACGACAAAAATAGCAATTCATTCTTCACCATGGTATGTAGCAAGATCGAGGCTGGTGTGAAAAAAACACTCGGCAATGATGTATCTGTATCCTTGAAAAGTACTAATACAATAAATCTGCGTACTAATAATATCTTTTTTAATCCAAACAACAAAGAACCATCACAGGTTAACACTGTACCTGACAAAGGGTATAAGATGGAAATCCCAGTAGATGCAATAGGATACGTATCTGAATTCAAAGGGCGTGACGGCGTAGTAATATCATTCATTGATGATGAGGACCTCGGTAAATTATTTGGCGCAGAACGTGTAAGGGGGAGGGACTTGGATAGCGAAACGCTTGGTGTAGCATTGGAATTGTTCAATATTATAAATCAAAAAGTGATATCGGAGGTGGTAAATACTACTCATATAGAAGTGAAACCAGAACCGGCCAGATTATACTATAAGAGCAGAGACAAATTCACGTTTAAGGACGAAGTAATCGTGGCCAAGTGGGAGATAACGTCCTGTGAACATACCATTCCAATAGAGACTAGATTTGGCTTCACATGTTAGATTATTAACAAAAGTAACAAAGGCAACTCAGACCGCAAGTTTATGCCATTACAAATTGAACTATTCGATTCAATAGATAATTAACATTGTTACTAAACTGATAGTGTTCATTGTTTCGTAAATTAGTTTCATTGCAGGAAAGATAAAGTATGTAGATACTGACTCCTATTACTTTGATGTTTATAAATTAAAAACACCGATCATAATTCAAATTAATGATCAAGAAAGAATACTATTTGCATCGAATACTTATCGTAGGTATTCTGGCAATAGGGATTATTGGTATTAGCTATTTACTTTTTCAGAATGAATTCGGTGCTGCAAATACTGACATAGCAAATTGGATGACTGATAACAAAGCATCAAGTCTTGAACCATTTACAGCTAACGCTGATAACGTATTCATAGACGAAGATAGTAAAATTCAGTTAGACGAAAAGAACCCAATAAAAGTGGGTGTGCTTCACTCTCTGTCTGGAACGATGGCTATTAGCGAAACCTCTGTTGTTGATGCCACGCTTTTGGCAATCGAAGAGGTTAATGAAAGAGGAGGAGTTTTAGGGAGAAAGATTCAACCTATTGTAGTTGATGGGCGTTCTGACTGGCCAACTTTCGCCAAGGAAGCGGAGCGATTGATTACGGAAGAAAATGTCAGTGCGATTTTTGGAGGATGGACATCTGCAAGTCGTAAAACCATGTTACCAGTTTTTGAAAAATACGATCATCTTCTGTTCTATCCTGTCCAATATGAAGGATTAGAACAATCGCCAAACATCGTTTATACTGGCGCTGCACCAAACCAACAGGCTATTCCAGCAATAGATTGGGCTTTCAAAAACCTTAGCACGAAGTTTTTCCTCGTTGGTTCAGATTATGTGTTCCCTAGAAGTGCCAATGAGATCGTAAAAGAGCGAATAAGTGAATTAGGTGGTGAAGTTGTGGGAGAAGAATATCGTTTACTTGGAGCTAGTGATTTCAACAATGTAATAGACAAAATCGTAGAAACCCACCCTGATGTTATTATCAATACAATTAATGGCGATAGCAATGTATGGTTCTTTAAGCAGCTTAGAGAGAAAGGGATCTATTCTGCTGATATTCCGACCATATCGTTAAGCATAGCTGAGGATGAAATCCAAACTATGGGTATAGAAAGTATGGCGGGCGACTATGCTGTTTGGAATTACTTCCAGAGTGTTGATACATCTACAAATTATGATTTTATTACTGCTTTTAAAAAGAAGTATGGTGAACACCGTGTTACTGACGATCCAATGGAAGCAGGATATATAGGAGTGTACCTTTTTGCGATGGCAGTTGAAGCGGCTGGAACGGATGACGTTAAAGCTATTCGTGAAGCCGTAAAAGGGCTTGTGCTTAATGCCCCAGAAGGAGTTGTCGGCGTGGACCCACAAACTCAACATCTATTCAAGGTAGTTAGGATTGGTAAAATACTGCCTACTGGACAATTTCAAATAATTGCTAGCTCTGAGGTACCAATAGAACCTGTGCCATATCCCGCATATAGATCAAAACAGGAATGGAATACCTTCCTTGATGATCTCTATGCTAGTTGGGGTGGCAATTGGTCAAACCAAGAGCACAATTAATTATAGGTGAAATAAAATGGCTCGATTATTTTTCGGCTATTCTCATAAACTAACCGCCTTAGTTTTGATTCTCTCTATCATTCCCACACTTATGATAAGTAGCTATCTATATTCAGACAAAGTTACTAATGAAACGTATGCGTTACAAGAGAAACTGGATTCGATGTCTACAGTTGCCGCAACCGACAGCCAAAACTGGCTTGATGCACGAAAAAAAATAATACAAAATATTGGCAACAATCAACTGATAATTAAAGAAACTAATAACATTCGCTACTCCACTAACATAGATGAGTTGTTTAGCGCACGATTAATGTTAACTAGACAATTCAGTGCTATTGCTCAGAATAATGATTGGATACAACAATTCGTAATAAATGACGCTACAACTGGAGATATTTTGTTTCATACAGACTTATACTTCCCAGAAGGCAATATTAAGAATGAAAAATATTTTCAGGACGCTGTTAATGGAAAAGTTGGTATAAGTGACATATATAGGTCTCTTGCGCCTGTTAAAAATGAATATGGGGTATATGAGCAAGGGGTTCCTACATTATTAGTATCTGCACCAATTAAAGGGGAAGTAGGAGTAGAAAGTATACTCACAGTACGTCTAGATGCTCATAGAATTATTCCTGAGTCGGATTATCGAGAGGATTCATTTGTCAGTCTTGACAAGTATGTGGTTAATTCTGAGGGATACTTTCTATCAAAACCTAAATTTCTTAATGATATACTCTTTGTTAATGATAAAGTGGAGCGTAATTTAATTAAGAATAGACCTGAGTTGACGTTGCAAGCAACAGTTCCACAATCGACTGAATTTACAAAAATTTTCCAGTTAGCTGATGCTGACAGTGTTGTTTCGAACGTCGATGGGTATGAAAATTATGTGGGAGATACTGTCGTTGGTTCAATAGCACCAATAATAGGCACTGGTTGGTATTATGTAGTTGAAATTGATAAAAATGAAGCCGCTGCAGGTATTATTGATATTCAGAACGGCTTGTTGATGTATATCTCTATTTCGTTAGTAATTATAGTTGCGGTAGCAGTTCTAGTTGCAAGGAATCTGATAAATCCTATTAACAGACTAACAAAAGTGGTGAAGATTATTGGCGAAGGAAATTTTGATGTTGCAATAGACCCCACAATAAAAGGAGCGCGAGACGAAATAGGAATATTAGCTACACAGTTTGATAATATGAGAAACAATATTAAGCTCATACAGTCGTCTCTGACAAGAGCCAATAGTGAACTATTATCAGATAAAAAAGCGCTTAAAAAATTAGCTGAATCGTATGAGGAACAAAACAGACAACTTGAGAGATTAAATTACCAAGCAAAAAATGATAAATTAAAATTTGAAGAGCTTTACAATGGATCCCCAGATCTTTATCGTACGATAGATACAAATGGAATCATTCTTGACTGTAATACATCTTATGCGAAGAAGTTGGGTTATTCCAAAGAGGAAGTAATTGGTAGATCAATATTTGAGCATGTGCCTGAAGATAGTACCGAAGCAATGCGGTCATCATTAGAAACATGGCAGAAATATGGTATAGTTTCGAATAAAGAAATAACTATGAAAAGGAAAGATGGGACTACTTTTCCAGCATTAATCAGCGCCACCAATTTGTATGATAGCGATGGCGCGTTAATTGGAAGTAATACAATAATTAGAGATATGTCAGACATATACAAGCTTAAGGAGATTAAAGATCAAAACGATAAACTTCTGCAACTAAATGCTCATGTTACTCAGTTGATAGAGCAAGAGAAAGAAGCTAACAGGAAAATTTCTAACTTGAATGTACAGTTCAATAAGATCAAACATGCGTTCGATAAAACAAGTATAATCGCAGTTACTGACAAAGATGGTATCATTACATATGCCAATGATGAGTTCTGCAGGGTCTCCAAATACTCTAGAGAAGAGCTCATAGGGCAGAATCATCGTATTCTTAAATCAGGTTATCACCCACCAGAATTCTATAAGGGGATGTGGCATACCATTAGCAATGGGTATGTATGGAATGGTGAGATTAAGAATAAGGCGAAGGATGGAAGCATGTACTGGGTTAAGACCTCTATAATACCAATCCTTGACGCAGACGGTAAACCAAAAGAGTATGTCTCAATTAGGATAGATATAACAGAAGTCAAGAAAAAACAAGAAGAACTTGCCGCATCAAAACGAAAAATTCAGGAACAGTACCAATTGCAAACAAAGTTGAATGAGGAAATTAGCGTCATCAACGTGAAGCTAAGGAAGCAAGCAGAAGAACTACGCCATCTAGATCACAACAAAGAAGAATTCTCGTCTATGGTAGCGCATGAGTTGAAAACACCTCTAGTTCCTATACTGCTATACTGTGAGTTACTCCTAGATGAAAGGCTAGGAAATCTAACTCCAAAGCAGAAGGAGAAGATTAAGATAATGTACGACAGTGCTAAATCATTATCGGAACTGGTGCAAGATGTATTAGACGTGCACAGGTTGGAGTTAGGAAGGATTAGATTTGAAATACGCGAAACAAGTATCAAAGAATTGGTAGATGTATGTGTTAACAGGTTCAAGCCGCTAGCTCAAGCAAAGAATGTGAAACTAATAAGTAATGTAGATTCACAATCAACGCTAATTCAATGTGATAGTGAAAGAATCGTTCAGATACTAAATAATCTGGTAAATAATGCTCTTAGATTTGTGGCAGAAAATGAGGGTAAAATTGCGATATCTGCTACAAAACGTAATGGTTCTGTAATATTCAGTGTGAAGGATAACGGTATAGGCATACCAAAGGATAAACAACAAAACCTATTCAAGAAGTTCTATCAAGTAGATATGTCTAATACTAGGTCTGGTGGCTCAGGTTTAGGATTGGCTATATGTAAGGGTATAGTTGATGCCCATGAAGGCAAGATCTGGTGTGAAAGTGAAGAAGGTAAGGGATCGGCATTCTACTTTTCAATTCCCGTGCTAGCTAGCAACAAGGTTATAGAAAATTGCTAGGCTTAAAGGTTCTTGCTATATGATTCATTAGACCTATTGCGTAATTACTGATGGAATCTGACCTGTCGTAGCCCTGATATCTGTTCGTCATAACAACATCATTCCCCTGTTCCGCATCGTCCTGAAGTTCACCAGCCCAGAAACAATGTCAGAGGCATGATCATAATGTTTGAGCCTGTTTCTGAATCTGTTACCCATTATGCCAAACTTCTTGACCCTGCTAATTGCATGCTCAACTACAACCCTCTTTCTGGAAAGTCTTCTGTTATGTCTTCTTTCTTTTCTGGAGAGCTTCCTCCTTCTCTTCTTTTTGAATGGTAGTACACACTTTACGTTAGGAAAGTCCTTCTTGACTCCTAGATATCCCAGATCAAACACATTCTCAACCTCTGGAGGCGTTTCTGGATGGTTCTCCTTATAGATAGAATAGTCATGCTTCCTTCCTCTTTCATGACCAGTCTTGTGCAGTACCAGGCCATCCTTGTTCACCATATACTGTGTCTTCACGGTATGTTTCTTCTTCTTGCCAGAGTAGTAACTCTTCCTTCTCCTCTTATCTTTTGGCCTTGGTATCTCCTGTTCTGTAGAGTCTATGAATGCCTTTAGTTCTGGAAAGTACTGCTCAACCTCCTCAATTGTTCTGGCTCTTCTGGCTCCATTGTACAGTTTCTTTGGCAATGGAACGCATTGCTTAACAAGTGGTTCCAGCACGCGTATATCCCTATAGACATTGCTCTGGTCAAGGTCAAAGAGGAAAGCTGAAAGAGTGTATGTTATGTAGAGCCTGTAATAAACAAGAAGCATAAGGAACCTGTTCTTTAGTTCAAGCTTGAATGGTCTGCCAGCACCCACATCTCTTTCTCTCCTCTTCCTTTTAGACAGACGCTTCCTTTCATACTCCCCATACTTTGATTCTATTTCTTTATAGATGGCATCAAATTCTGCTACCTCCAGTCCGGTGAATGACCTGAACAGTGATGGCTTCTTTGATAGGCGTGCATAAGTTAGCGATGCCACGCCATCCTATAGAGTAGAGGGGTGATCTGAGCGTTTCGGTCAGCTTTATTTAGGAAATCGATCTAATTACGCAAGGGGTCTATT
>CAYJTD010000038.1:0-11206 GCA_964372525.1 uncultured Nitrosopumilales archaeon
AATAACTCTGGTATAACCATGATCATATCAAGTGTTGTAGCTCAACTTATTTCGTTTCTATTGTATGGAAGAACAAGCGATAACATCATCATAACGGCTGAAAGTTCCAAATTACTTACAGATATAGCAATTGCATTGTACATATTGCTTTTAGCGGCTCTAATTGCAGTAGCACTTGGAATATACTATGTCTATAAATATGAAAGATCTAGGATTGAATCAAGAAATGCGAGAACTAACATTAGAGCGATAATACTAAGAGTTTTTGATGCAAAAAGATATCGTGACATATTCACATTATCAGCAATTGGCTATGGCATTTTTTACGCATTTATAACTAATCTACTAGTCTACAGATCCAGCGAGGTATTCTCCCAAGTATATGGAGTCCCTGTTCCCTCCTGGCACTTGCTACCATGTTGTGGGACACCAGGATATCTACCTATATTTGTTGCATACATTACTGAGCAGTTTGGGTTACTAGTTATTCCTCTGAACCTGATTCTTTTGCTCATCGTATCAGTACTAGTTGGCATCAATATATCTCTGGCTGTATTTGCATACGATAACAGGCCAAGAAATAAAAATGCTAGTTGGTTCACAGGGTTTGGTGCAACTACAGCTCTCTTCACTGGCTGTCCTACCTGTTCAGGGACGTTTTTTGCAACTATCTTTGGCTTGGGAGCGAGTGCATCTGCTCTAACTTTAGCACCTTTGCAATCATTATTCATTGCTATTAGCATACCTATTTTACTACTAACTCCTATACTAATGGTGAGGAATATACGAAAATGGATTAGCGGTTGTTCAATCGATCATCTTGGTAAATAGCTGATGCAAATAGTTAGTCATCTGTACCAACAAAATTATAGTGTTGAGAAAAATTTTTGAGACCATGAGTTCCTTGTTGTTGTTTTTAATTACAGTGGGTGGATTGATGCTCGTGGTTCTAGTATTTGCATACATTGCATTTCCAATAATAATCTGTCCCGCAACTTTGCAAAATGCTACGCAAGGAGGAACTCGTGATCCACTAGTAGAACTTTGCATGTCTCTTACTTCTAGATTCCTGCTTAATTTATGAACCCACGTTTGTTGTACTAGAACTAATAGATTGTTATAGCATTTTTGTGCTGAAGATGCTCTGCTAAGATTAAGAAACATAATGAGTGATTGCTTCCTGCTAGCCAACAAAAGAAGGTTATTAAACATGTCAATTGTAGTTAGAATAAAGAGTAAATTTTCACGTTTGATTATCAACAATGGGAAACGTATTCATGCTTTATGTATTTCTTTGAAGATATATACGCTGGCAAATTGAATCGCAAGATAGCAGGCATTGCATTGTTGTCAGGAGCTTTATTCTTAGCTGTTTTAATATTGACGGATTCAGGGTCGCACCTTGGTCCAGGTTCCCCTCAAAATGATCTTCCTAACCCCTTCGTTATTGCTGCAATAATAATTGCTACTATAGGAATGGTTCTATTTTTAGTAGCAAGATCAGAAGTACTGGCAAAGACTACCAGTTAGATAGTCTATTTGTTAGATTAAATAAGACCTCATTGCTTTTGTAGTAAAATCGACTGATAAATATGATTTTAGGCATGAATTCAAGACATTGTAGTGAATGTTTTTGCATCGGAGTAAAATGTTTCTCCATTTAGCGTTGCTTTAAACCTGTAATTGTAAGTTGTATCGGGGGTTAATCCCGTTACTGTGACCTTATGTTCTTTATGGGGCATATCCATCCTCATCATACTATCAGAAGCAGAAGCGGTAAAACCATTAGTTCCATATTCTACTTGGCAATTAACAGCTTTATCAGTAGTGCCTTCAACTGTGGCAGTAGCAGCAGTTATTTCAGTTATCCTTATGTTGTCGAAGTTAATGGCGTTGCTACTTAAAGGCATCTCAAGTTCTGGTTCCATACTAGGGTTAATACTTGTATTGAAGTTTGGCGTTACCAATTGGTTAAAGGATACCAAGCTAATGGCAATTGCAACAAGTATTCCACCAATAAGTATTGCCAATCTCGTCTTCTCCATAGTTTCACTTTTTCATATTAACTACACTAAAGTATATCGGTACAAATAGCTAAATTTAAGTATCAATTGAGGTGAAAATATCAACAAATTATATGTCTAACTATTAGATTATACGATGGTTCACAACCGAATTATTTTACTTACACATGTATCATAGTAACCTGCTAATAGGATGTTTGCCTATAGCAATTAACATTTTACAAGCTATAATGCAATGTTATCTCTTCTTTAATTTTATCAGAAATGCTACCACCCCTCCCCCAACTGCCATTAACATATAGGGTAGGAAGTAAACATAGGACCAGTGAGGTTGTACAGATGATATGATCTCCAGATTTACTTGTCCTCCTAATGCATTAGTTGGCCGTTCTTCTGCATCCTTGCCGAATACGTCCATACCGTTCAGGTCATAGACCTCAGATCGTAAGTTAATCTCATCGGTTACGATCCTTATGCCGTTATACACACTTAGCCTACCATCAGATAGAGTGATTCTTACTGGTTGCTTTGCAGGATCCCATGAATTGTCATCTCCGTAGAGTCTGAAGTATCCGTCTTCATTGTTAAATGAGACTGCAAAGAATCCTTTGGATGGGTTTGACATAATGATTTCTATGAAGTGTTTTCCTTCTCGATCGCCATAAAACCTCATAACTATCTTGGCATCTGGATTGTCTTTGTTGTAAAGCAGTTTGTTTTCGATATTTAATATCCACGGATCTTTATGTTTTACGTTGAATTGAAAGTTATTAACGTTATCTAGATCAACATTTGCTGCCTCAAATGGTATCGATAACGTTTCTCTCGGTCTTTCTGTCTGCTGCTCTTGCGCATATGCTGAAGTTATGGGGGTAAAAATCAAAACAAACATTATAACAATAAAGTAATATCTTGGCATTCCTTTAACAATCTACCTACCTTTTTTGCAGTAAAATCTATTGGTACAAATCCCTAAATAATGTTTACATTACAGTATAATGGACTTGCCGATAATTATGGTAATTGTGTCGAATAATTAGAGTTTATGTAATGTTCAGTGTGTAGTATCATAATCTTCCACAGACTAAATATGATAGAAAGGGTTTTGTCTAATACTAGATGGGATTAATAATCATGTGGCCAAATAGGTTGAAAAAGATGGTTATACTATTAATCATAATTCCCACCACCGTAATAATAGTTGGCTTGTCTGCTTTTGAGTTAGGAACTGTTAACCCATCTGTGTCAGACCAAGATGAGTTAAGTATAACTGGTGAAGTTCTGTACGTAGAGAATGCCAATTCAAACACCATCTCAGTCATTGATATTGAGACAAATAGCCTTGTTAGAAACATCGCAGTTGGTGATTCACCACACGACCTAAAAATTTCTAAAGATCAACAGGTTCTATACTCCACCGACACAGACTCGGGGACTATCTCTATTATTGATACTACAACCAACACATTGATAGACCAAATAGTCACCGGTGTAACTGCACATGGTATAGCGATTTTTAACGATACACTTTACGTAGGTGATGTGTTTGGTGGGAAAGTACTGATCATCAAGGACAATGCTATTAAAGATGAAATTAAAGTTGGGTCTGGTCCAGAATACATGGAGGTAAGCCCAGATGGAAAAGTTCTTTACGTTGCGAATTTATGGAGCCCCATTTCTGTAGTAGATCTCCAAGAAAATAAAATAATCAAAGAAATAGATTCAGGTAAAACTCCACATGGGCTTTCTTTCACAAGCGATGGGTCAAGATTATTTATTGTAAACATGAAAAGTGATACCCTTTCAGTTATTGATACTGAAAAACATGAGATCATAAAGACAATTACGGTAGGCAAAAATCCAGAATATGTCACCTTCACTCCAGATGAAAGATTTGCGTATGTGACTAACTTAGAATCTGACACGGTTTCGATAATTGATGCAGGGACACTCGAGGTTGTAAAGAAGATACCTGTTGGCGATGGACCCCATGGAATAGCTTTCAGCGCAGATGGGGATTTTACATATGTTAGCAACATGAAGGGTAACGATGTGTCTGTAATTGATACTTCTTCTGGCAATGTTATCGTAACTATCCCTGTAGGGAATGAGCCGCATCAGCTCGTTACGAAAAAACCCTTGATCAAGATAGTGTCGAGTAATTCCGTGGTTCCAGTATACGTGGATATAGCGAATGATCCTGAGGAGCGAAGTAGGGGCTTGATGTTTAGGAAGAGTCTGGAATGGAATAATGGCATGCTATTTGTATTCAACGAGGAGAGGAACCTGACCTTTTGGATGAAGAATACGTATATTCCTTTAGATATGATGTTCATTGATAACGATCTTAAAATTGTTGATATCAAAGAAAATGTCTCACCCTGTCTGGAAGAAAATTGTCCTACATATCCTTCTAACAAACCAGCAAAGTATGTTCTAGAGGTAAATGCTGGGTTTGTGCAAAAAAATAAGATAAATATTGGTAATACATTGGTAATCTAAAATAGTGTTTATTGCGTCATAAGTTTGATCGTTAGTGACGTACATTAAGCCTAGCAATTACAAACTATTTATTATACCTGATGTAGCAAAGACGTTTTATGAAAATTTTTCTACTTTTAGGTACGGTTTGTATTTATCCCAAAGCTTACCTAATATGATTCCTAATAATATCCAGAAAATAGTGACTGTAGCTGCGCTTGCTATTCTAAAATTATTTACCAACTCCATCGGTGCAGTAATAGGATCTGGATTTGGGGGTAGTACAAAATAGAAAACTATCACATATGCTGTGTATAAGGTCGGTAGAACAATTTTCTTATAATCTCTCTTACCGAGATATCTGTAAAAATAGGCAAAACCTAGAGCGCCTAGACCTGATATCGATGCATAGATCAGGTAAATTGTCTGTCTATAGTATATTGTTTCAGGGTCTCCCACTGCAGGAGGATTTGCAGGGTACTTTAAGAACGGTATCATGAATATGGTAAGCCACATCACTGCTGCCAAGACCAAGCTTTTCTTCATATTATTAGAGCCCGGCAAGGAACTCATAGCAAAGGCATAGACTATCGAAAAAAGAGATGCGTAAGAGATGCCCAGTATTGCTCCCGCTAATATCTGTCCTCCTTTCTGCCAATTTCTGTAGAATGATATCTCTTCAGTGGTGCCAATTGGTTCTCCTTTTGCAATTTTGTTCTGTACCTCTAATTGTATAGCTTGTTCTATGAAGGGTTCAGTTGTGACTAGATTGATAATACCATGAGCTAGGCCACTAATCAACCCAGCAAGCAGAGCTATTGCAATAAAAGTTAGGAGCTTCATTGACCACCACTAATGACATGGAAATCCTGCACCATGCCTCATATCGTGATACAGCTCATGCAAGTAAAGGTCTTCAAACGCCTTCTCTCCTATCGCTGCATAAAACAGATGTCCTTGATCGTAACCGACTATGAATATTGAAAATCCCATTATGATCAGTAATATGGCAATTCCTAGTTTCGGTGCAGATGTACTTTCTTTCGTTATTTGTCTGCTTTGTGCCATCGGCTAGCAGTAAGACAAGGAATTATTTAAACTGCTGGATAGTTTATCCAATATATAACGCGGTGCAATTACGCAGTATCAATTCTTATCTCAAAAATTGCAGTTATGCGACAACTAGTGATTCCAAAATATACATTGCTATTATTCCGATTAACACTATCGCCATGAATCTAAAGTTTATGTTACGTGCATTATTTATCAGAAATCTTGAACTTGCATAGAGAAAGCTGCCAGCAACGAAAGCTAGTATTATGCTGAAGAACTCTGCAGGTATAAAACCAGATAACGATATACCTAACACATACATTGATCCTGCTACTGCTAGTACAGTTATTATAGTTCTTAATTTGAACCTTAGATTCTTCATTATAGCAGCAGAAGTTATTCCTTGAGGTATTTCGTGTAGAACTACAGTCAGAGTCATAAGCATGCCTAATTCGGGACGAATCAGATAACCTACAGCAATAGCAATGCCATCAGTTATATTATCAGACGCCATGCCTAAAACAGAACCTAGACCCATACCAGTACGTGTCATCGTAACCTTATCTCTATCAAATCTAGGCGTGACCACTTTGTCTATAATATAGAAACTCGCGAAACCCAAAACAAGATACCAAGCGTTGGCAGCAAGGTTTGCTTCTGGAATTAATTCTACAAATGCAAGTGTCAGCATCGCACCAGCAGCAAATGCTAATGTGTATTTAGTACTTAGAATATTTGCAAGCCTAGGATGCATGAACAGCAAACCAGCGGCAATATCCACAACTGCAACTGTTGCTGCGATCAGGAGTAAAGACATATGTATGCAGCATCAAACTGTAATTAATAAATTTATCTGCATTTATTATTAAGTTTTATGTGCAGTTTATAATAATGTTATTAACTACTGTACATCTGCATGTAGTTGAATTTCTTACAATGAATATGGACCATATTGAAAAGGTGGAGCCATCATGGTTTTAGCACAGCTCTTAATTGATCAGGCAGGAATAAGCCATTTAGAGGTACAAGGGCTGTCAGATTTGTGCTGCGATTTTTATTTTTCATGAATTTGTACTTTCCAAATTTTTTGTATATAGAAAATCCAGAAAATAACGATGACAAGCATTAATCCAATAGTGACAGAAGTACTTTCACTCCAAGGAATACTTGATTTTCTGTTACCCGCTGCCTGTTCCTCAATTATGTAAGGCTTACTTGTAACCGGATTAAGAAGACTTTCAACTGGCGCAAATTGATCTGTCAGCAACGGGATATCGTTAGTTTTTATTTCAGCAGTGAAGTAGTGATCTAAATAATCAACACCATTGAAGGCGCCGTTCAGGCCATTATCTTCTGCTAACAACATCATATCGTATTTGCTGTATTGCTTATCTACTTTCGTTGCCATCACCATAACATTCTGCACAACCACTTCGCTAAAATGACCTGTGGGGAAGACATAGAGAACTGGAAACACCTCTTTCATTGTCTTATACACAGCTCTAAAAAGATTGGATGTGTCCCCAACTAACGACGAGGGGAGATTCGATATGATCATACCGTTAGGCTGCAGTTTATCATCTAAAAGTTGGAAATACTCTAGGGTCATCAAATGGAAGGGAACGTAGCTCTTTGAAAATGCGTCAAGAATTATTATGTCATATTTCTCGCTAGTTGTAGACAGAAAATTTCGAGCGTCGTCGTTAAAAATTCTTAACCTAGGGCTGTCATTCAAAGCGAAATAATTCTTAGCTGTATCAATAACATCGGGATCTATTTCAACCACATCTATGGCAACGTCTGGGTATAAGTATAGGAAATTTTTTGGGCCTGAAAATCCTCCACCTCCAATGAACAGTACATTTTCTGCCTCAGGATTTAACAACATTCCTAGGTGGAAGTATTTCGTGTAAGTAATTGCCAGCTCGTTAGGTCTATCTACATACATTCGGCTATGAGGCAGACCATTCAAGTAAAGTGTTCTGCTGTTTCCAGAATCAGTGACGTCCAAATGGCTGTAGGGTGTCTCCTTCTCATAGAGTAGCTTTCCAGAATGGGAAACAAGACCCATTACTACTGATGTTGAGGGCGAAAAGATCAGGGCGATGACAAAAATTGTCATCACTTTTGGAATTCTTGGAAGACCTAGTAGAGATACTAGCATTAAGATCAAACCAAGCGCAAAAATGATCTGCCTGACTTCAAATGAGGGTATCAGAACAAAGACTGTCATGAAAGTGCCGATGATGCTACCTATGGTAGATAAAGAGTAAAGATTCCCTGCTACGTTTCCTAACTTCGTGAGTGTACTTGTTGCTAGCTTTACAGCATAGGGAGATACGATCCCCAATAGAACTGTCGGCATGGTAAGAAGTGCAAATGTTGCAAAGAGAGCAGTATATGCACTTTCTATTGCAATTGAAACAGAAGATTCCAACACCATCGGTGCAATGTATGGTATGAAGACAATGTACAGTCCAGCCGAAAAAACTATCGAACATAACTTTAAGAAATTTGGGTCTTTATCGGCTAACCTGCCTCCTAAATGATACCCAAGGCTTAAACCAGTTAATACTACTCCGATCAGACTTCCCCAGGTGTATATTGATCCTCCGAATACTGGGATCAGCACTCTGCTCGCTATAAGCTCCAAGGACATAACTACTGTACCAGCAACAAAAGCTAAGAGGCCTAACCGCCAAAATTTACCAGCAACAAACGATCGCACGAACCTATTTGCATTCATTTTTATGTACACTTATAGATCGGGTGGTTCAATCTATTGCTAGACCATACAGGCTCAGTCTTGATATTAATAACTTAGGGGAATGGGG
This sequence comes from uncultured Nitrosopumilales archaeon, assembly GCA_964372525.1. GTDB lineage: Archaea > Thermoproteota > Nitrososphaeria > Nitrososphaerales > UBA213 > CAYJTD01. The sequence continues at coordinate 8,393 of CAYJTD010000038.1, forward strand.
TCCGTGTAGATGGATTCGACTATTAAGAAGGTGTAAACTAACTGCTGACATAGTTGCTGTATGTATCTGTCTGACTTACTTTAATCAGTATTGGTACGCTTCTCTAAAGGAACTCGCTATGTCAAAGAACTATCAGCAGGCCGATGTGGTTTTACGAAATAGTTGGTAATCGTATATAGTTAAATTTTATTTTCTTCATAATTACAGCTTGAAGTTTTGTTCTTAGATTCTTGTCCCTCGGTCTTACTCTCAATTTGCATCCGCAACAAGGACATTTAAGCCCTATCCAGTTCATGAATATCTGACATACGTTACAGCGTTTATGACCAAGCGCATATCTGCTGGAACCAAATGATGGTTTCCTAACTCTGTAATATTCACACAAACCCTTGCAAACCACTTTTTCTCACCTACGATAGTTCAATTAGCCAGTGCTAAAGAGAATATTGGACCAGTTAAATAATACTTTGGTACGAATGCCTAACTTTTTGATGCAAACATGATGTTTATTTATGGCTTTGTACCAACAATTTTACAAGACTACAACACATACAAGTAATGTTATATTTGCTAAATCAAAAATACATAGCTGCAATCAGTGTAGCTTGCGGGGCGATAGGCTACCAAATTAATTATGCACAAAGCCAGAATGCTTTCGATGCTTCGCTAGTGGGCATACTAGTCGCTATTGGATTCTATATTGGCATTAAACTCCATCCTTTCCTACAGAAACTCGAAGATGCCTTGGGAGCAAAAATCGAATCAATATTCGGCATATTCCGACACATATGATAGATATTAGCGCTTCTTCTCTCTATAGTAAAAAACCGTTCCTCCTACCAAAAGACCGACGCCGCTTACAATAGCAAGGCTTGGCAAAACCAGTGATAAGACTTGTGAAGAAGGACCTAGTGCACTATGACCAAACCATGCTGAGATTTCGATAGTTCTTTCTGTGGGATTTTCAATATGCAGAGAATAATCGCCTTCTTTCAAAGTTGGGAATGTATCTATCAGGAATACTGTACTCATTTTATCATCTTTAATGAGAATCTCATCAGGATCCAGAATTTTCAGTGCGAGTAAATCGTTCTGTTTGTAATCAATAATACGAATTATATAAATTCCGCTTAACATCTCATCCTTTTCGGAAAAGTGCTGCAACTTAGCGACTTCTACGCTATCTAGTGCCAGTCTTCTCTGATCCGCATCGAGTACTACAGCTTGAGGAATAAATACAGAAAGTAAGAGACCCAGTACTAGAATACCACTTCCTATAGTAAACAATATACTGCTGTGTTTCATAAACACGCGATAGTAAAGACATTATTTGAACTAATTTCTGAGATCTTAGGTTGTAATATTAGATACTTGTGACCAATTTACATATAGCTTTGACAAACGCTACCTAATTCATCGGATGAAACCACCAGCATTGGTATGAATACGAAAAATATTACCGTTAACATTGTCCTGTCAGTTTTATTACTTGGCTACCACATATTTCTATATGCGCTGATGAAGACTGGTACAAATCCCTAATTCACAGAAGTACGCATTATTAATAAATAATTCACAAATTTAAGCACTGATAATTACTGATATCATGATGCTGAGCCATCTTTGGGGCAATTATAATATCGGCTTCATAGGTGACTTGGAATCTATTTTTAATCAAACTTCTTTGAAAACCAGTAAAAACGATTTAGACTTAGCATTTGTATGCAGGAGCTTTGTAATAGCAGTAATATCATATCAACATCGTTAATTGACTGTACCAAATGATTTTTAGCCATGAATTCGTAATTAAAGTCAGGTTGGTGGCACCAGCCAAATACCCCGCTAGGAGTGCTATTGGGTTTTTGACCATAGCGACTCCAACCTAACATTTTACCGAAATTTATGATGCGATAATTGCAACAAATTCTTTGACAACGCATAAAATCGCGATCTATCTCTTCTATTTCTAGGTCTAGTCCTCATTTTTGAACCACAGCATGGACAGCGGTTATCCTTGTATTTAATAAAAACTTGGCATACCCTACAAAGTTGTTGTCCAGCAATATATCGGCTACCAGACTTTCTGGCCCTGTAAAGTTCGCATATCCCTTTGCAAGAAAACATAGTCTAATCATCTAAAATAATCCATATTTTCTGTTTTCTTTCTTCTCCACAAGATCCAAGCGCGCATTACATCCATATGCTTTAAGGTTATGAGTTATCCAGTTGACGAGTTTATCTTCTAATGTCTTACCTTTGGTTTTGAAAAATTCAGATCCTAGAAGGTTTGTCAATTTGTAAAGCAAATCACGATCAATAATTACCTTGAAGAAATGCCAACCCATAGCAGGCTGATCCTCACCTATTACAAACCTACCTTTCTCATGAACCAGTGATTCGATACTGTGTAGTACAGATTCCACTATTTTTCTGTCCTTTTCGTAATTAAGCGTAGCAACAGAGATCCCAATTTTGTCTACACTCATTGGTTGCCTATGAACAATTGGTAGGACGCATTTTAAAGACGATTTGGTACAAGATGCTAAATATCATTAAATCTGAAAACTATGTTTAGAAAACCGTACCAATATGCTTTAGAGCTAAAGGGAATACTACATATTATGCAAATTGCTTATGTTTTTTGTGGTGGCGCCTTTATGGATTCAATAAAAAGCAACAGGGAAGAAGTATACGAATATATCATGACAAATCCGGGCTCTAATTTCCGACAGATCAAGAGAGGTCTGAACATGGGTACTGGAGATCTACAGTACAATCTATACCTGCTCGAGAAAGAAGGGAAGATAAGTTCCA
>CAYJTD010000039.1:0-11067 GCA_964372525.1 uncultured Nitrosopumilales archaeon
TAAGCAGTATAAACGAGGTTGCACAGGCAACTGCTAGTTTCAGCAGAGCATGGAAGGAAGGTTTGGCTACTACAGATGCATACTGGGTACATGCAGAGCAGGTCAAGAAAGCAGCACCTAGTGGGCAGTTCCTTCCAAAAGGGTCGTTTGTGATCGAAGGGAAGCGCAATTACAGCAAAGGTCTTGAGTTGAAACTTGCGGTTGGACTGGTAAAAACCAAACAAGCAATTAAGGTTATGTGTGGTTCTCTCGATTCAGTTAAAAAGAATTCCTTGGTTTATGTTTTGATCATGCCTGCTGGTTTCAGTGCATCAGATACCGCTAAAAAAATAAAGGCAGAATTTGTAAAAACTGCTGATGCTGAACTTGCTGAAATTGCAAAGGATCTGCACATTGACGATATAATCCGTGTGCTGCCAAGTGGGGGATGCAAGGTAGTACAAGCATCTGTAGGCGATAACAATAATTTCAATCAAAATGATTAAAAGCGAGAATACAGGAGCTTATCCATGAGCAATAAAGACGAAGCACATGTTACTACTAGAGTGATGGTAAAGGACATCATGAACAGTCCAGTAATAACAGCTTCACCAAACGATAGTGTTAAAGTTATCGCTGAAAAAATGAGCAAAGCTGATGTTGGTGGCGTTGTGATAGTTGACAATGGTAAACATGTTGGAATTGTAAGTGATGGAGATATAGTGGCTAAAACAGTTGCAGCAGATAAAATACCGAGCAAGGTACTGGCTAAAGAAATAATGCATCCATTGCAGACCATAGAGAGTGAAGAAAGCATACTGGAAGCTGCAAGACTATTGCGCAAGTACAACATAAAACGACTGGGAGTCACATACAAGAATAAGCTAGAGGGAATGATTTCGTCATCTGATGTGATAGCAGTAACACCTGAGCTGGTAGATGTGGTTTCAGAAAAGGCAACTATCATGAGAGGAGAGTTCGGCAGGAAGCCTAGTCTGGTATCAGGATACTGTGATGAATGCAACCAGTGGTCTGAATATTTGCAGTACGTTGATGGCACGTTCATATGCGAGGAGTGCAGAGGAGAGGTTCCTAGCAGAGAACAGCAATGATCTCTGTCAGTTTTATCGTTGACGGCATGCTTGGAAGCTTATCAAGAAAGTTACGCATGTTCGGTTTTGATACTCTGTATTACAACGATACTGATGACGATAAGCTTATTGAGATCTGCAAGCAACAAGACAGGATACTGTTAACTTGTGACAAAGTGCTGTTTCAGAGAACAATGAATGCAGGTATCAATAGTGTGCTATTAGATGGTTCGGGCGATGCCAATGACATGGCATATGTGTTCAAAAACACTGGAATACATGCAATTGAATTCTTACCTGAAAAATCCAGATGTCCTTTATGCAATAGTATATTAGACATGCGCGATAAAGATTCAGTTAAAAAATTAGTTCCCGACAATGTGTTAAATGTGCAAGAAAGATTTTATTTTTGCAAACAATGTAACAAAGTTTACTGGGAAGGTAGTCATATGAAAAAGTTACAGGAGTTTGGGCTAAACGTGCAGAGGATGTTGAACCATGCATCTTGATGAACAGAACGGTACAGAATTGATAAAACTAGCAAGAGATGCCATAGAAAATTATCTTATAAAAAAAGTCACAATTACAGCACAGGATAATATTGCAACAAAGTACAATGAGAAGGCTGGAGTATTCATCACACTCAATTATGTTAGCAAAAATTCAGAAGAGCTTAGAGGCTGTATTGGTTTTCCAATGCCAGATAAGGTGTTGCATGATGCCGTAATAAATGCTGCAATAGCGTCTGCTACCGATGATCCTAGATTCAAGCCCGTTGCAAAAGAAGAACTTGGCAGAATTATACTTGAAATAAGCGTGCTAACACAACCTGAACTGATTACCGTTAAGGACCCTAGGCAGTACAAGGAGAAGATAAAAGTTGGCAGGGATGGTTTGATCGTACACTGGCGTTATGGTTCTGGTCTGTTGTTACCACAAGTTCCAGTTGAATATGGGTGGGATGAAGAACGCTTTCTATGTGAAACATGCGCAAAATCTGGCGCAACGCCAGACTGCTGGTTCTATGAAGATACGAAAGTATACAGATTTGAAGCAATGGTGTTTAAGGAAGTCGAGCCTGGAGGTAATGTGATTAGAGTTCCTCTTGATGTTAAAAAATGATTATGCTTCATTTTTAGTATGCTTAATGTAAGCTTTTAGAAAATCATTTGCAAAGGCATCTGCGTATTTCTCTGTCCCTTTATGCTCTCCTGACTTGGATCTTATATGATGATAGAATTCGTGTAGCATGACGAAAGGGTTGAACATTATTGGAGAACTTGAAGCATAAACAGTATTATTCTTCCTGAGGTAAACAGCTAGTGCAGTTTTTCTACGACCCTTCACAGTTCCGATGAGTAATCTAGGCTTTTTCACTTTATACATTGTGGATAACAGTTCAAAAGCATCCTCCGTTCTCCTTGCCAGTATCAGCTTCACAACTCTTGCTTTGGTTTCATCGTCAAGTTGCATATGCACACACAGGACCTACATTAGCAATAGTCATCAATATACCTTGACACATAATTGGCGTTAAAGTCTGTATTATAACATACCAACCAAAAAGTAGGTGCTAAAGTTTATGTTTCACAACAATAAGCATTTAATTCCTAAAATTAATGGTTAGATGTGGGCAATAACAAGATATGCGTCTCGATAGGCACCAATGCAATTAATGCATTGAAAAACATGACCAATGAATCTCTAAACAACAATGCTGATTTTATCGAGGTTAGGTTCGACTTTTTTGATAAACCAGCAATGAATGACGCTCTAGAGGTGGTTCTAGATCATAAGGAGCAGGCGGTGTTCACGTGCAGAGCAGGCAATGAAGGGGGCAAGTACAGTGGTGCAGAACCTGACAGGATAACTACACTTAAGCGGCTAGCAGCATGCAGACCTATGTTATTGGATGTTGAATACAATACTATGCAGCAGAACGAGGATTTGTTGGATCAATTCACAGCATTAAACTGTGATATTTTAGTATCATGGCATAACTTTGAGCAAACCCCAAGTAAAGATGAGCTTGTAAATATGATTAACAAGATGAAAGAATACAGCAACAACATAAAGATAGTTACCACGGCACAAAGTTTGAACGACAGTATTTCAATATTGAAATTATATGGGTATGCAAAAACTTCAAACATAAATTTAATTGCGTTCTGCATGGGTGAGCATGGAATACTCTCAAGAGTATTATGCACTTATGCAGGTGCAAGATTCACATATGCAAGTCTGGCAGAAGCAATAGCACCGGGACAGCTAACTATGAAACAGATGCAAGCAATATATGCAAAACTAGAGAAGGAAAAGCCCGAACTCAATGACTATAATGCATGGAAAGGAAGGCAAGACTTCAGTGACATACTTAAGCTCATAAATGATAGCATGAGCTAGTGATATAGATGTCATCAAATAACGGTCTCAGAACTTATTGCATTATAGGCGATCCCATAGACCATTCACTTTCACCAGCAATGCATAACGCAGCCTTCAAAACACTGAACCTAAATTGCGTCTATATCGCATTTAGGATTGCAAAAGACGAATTAGAAGCCGGACTGGCGTCACTAAGGAAAACTAATGTTGCAGGGTTCAATGTTACAATGCCACATAAAATTGCTATCATGCCATTATTGGACGAACTGGATGAAACCTGTACAAAGATTGGTGCTGTAAATACTGTGAATAATGAAAAAGGTGCTTTCAAGGGTTACAATACGGATATTCATGGATTTATCGAACCGATAAAAAGAAGAAAGGTCGATTTGAAGGGCAAGACTGTATTGTTGATGGGCGCTGGAGGCGCTGCTAGAGCAGTTGTTACGGCACTTGTAGATGAAAATATAGGGAAGATTGTAATTGCAAACAGGAATTTGGACAAATCTAAAACATTGAATGATATCTGCAAAAGATCAAATGTCAACTGCGAGTTGGTAGGCCTGAACGATGTAACGAAATATGCACCAAATGCAGATCTTATAGTCAATGCTACACCCATTGGTATGAACCGTGAAGACAGTATAATTACAGCAGAGCATATTAGCAGCGGCAGTGTAGTATACGATCTAGTGTACAGACCTATGGAAACTGGTTTGATACAAAGTGCCGAGGAAGCTGGAGCGACTGTAATTCATGGATATGAGATGCTCTTGGAACAAGGCGCAAAATCATTTGAGATATGGTTGCAAATGGAAGCACCTAGGGATGTTATGAAGAAAACACTTGTTGGAGAATTTATCTAATAAACAATTAACACTCAACGTTATAGAGTACTACTAAAGAAACCAAACATAAGGATTAATTTATGATCTGTGAATCAGTTAGGTGTGAACAATACCGTAAATGTTACTACATACATAGGAATTAGTGAATAATATGAAATCGGCTAACGCTACTATACCTGGTGCAATATCAATTGTAAATGCCATAGCAAGCGGTAACGGCTCTGCGTTGGGAATTTCACTTGAAGTTAATGCAGAAGTTGAATTTACAGATGGCAATGGCATAACATTCGTACCAAAGGGTGAGTTTAGAGATGACAAATTGATAAAAGCTGTTGTGAACAGGGCTGTTCCAAAACAAATGTTGGAACAAACTCATGTTAAAGTAAGTGTTAACTCTGAAATTCCAGTAGGATATGGCCTAAAGAGTTCCAGTGCTGTATCCAACGCAGTATCATTAGCATGTCTGAAACTTGTAAAAGGAAATGTGGATGATCTGGAAGCTGTTAACACGGCTGTTGATGCCTCGTTCGACGCAAAGGTTACCATAACCGGAGCGTTCGATGATGCCTGTGCATCATACTTTGGTGGTTTTGTTGTCACCGATAATCTGAACAGACAATTGATAAGACATGAGGAAGCACCTAAAGATCTGCACACCATAATTTTTGTACCAGCAAGAGCTCAGCGTAATGATCCCTTACGATTACGAATGTTATCCAAATTCTTCGACGAAGCATTCAACCTAGCAAAAAATGCTGAATATTGGGAAGCTATGATGCTCAATGGAATACTAGTTTCATCTGGGCTAGGAATACAGTACAAACCAATCAAGGAAGCTGTTGAAAAAGGTGCTCTAGCTGCAAGTGTAAGCGGTAACGGTCCAGCCATAACCGCAGTAGCATATGAATGGCGACTTGATGATATCGTTAAATGCTGGAACGTGTATGATGGCAAAGTAATTGTTGCTAAAGTTAACAATGAAAAGGCGAAGGTAGTTGGTTAGCGTAGAAGTAAAACGATCCAACATTAGTGGAACTGTAACATGTCCTCCAAGCAAGAGTTATACGCATAGAGCAATAGCTATTGCATCACTTACAGATGGAGAATCAACTGTAACAAATGCGCTACTGGCAAGAGACACCTTAGCAACAATAAATGCATGTAAAAAACTTGGATCACAACTTGCACAAACTAATAAAACCATTACAATTTTAGGCAGGAACAAATTCGATGCTGGTAACAGGGAAATAGATGCTGCAAATTCAGGTACTACAATAAGAATTATGATTGCAATGTCTGCACTTGTAGAAGATGGCAAAACGACGTTAACCGGTGACGAAAGTCTCCACAAGAGGCCGATGCAACCATTGCTTGACGCATTAAAGCGCCTTGGTGTAGATTCCACTTCTACAAATGGCATGCCTCCGGTCGTGGTAAAAGGGGGTGGCATAAGAGGCGGCTACACAGAAATCAGTGGCGACGTATCAAGCCAGTTCATCTCTGCGTTACTGATCTGCTGTATATATGCAGACAACGCTGTTGAGATCTCTGTTCCAGGTGAGCAGGTTTCCAAACCGTATATAGATTCAACACTGGCGACGATGCAGCGATTCGGTGTTATAATAGAGAACGGTTACTACACTAACTACAGAGTAAAATGCCAGCAGTACAAACCAGCAAAGTTTGATGTGCCCAGTGACTTTTCAAGTGCAGCTATGATGCTTGCTGCTGGTGCATTGGCTGGCGAAGTGACTGTCAATGGCTTGAATTTCGAATTACCTCAGGCAGATACAAAAATAGTTGATATACTGCATGATATGGGCGCTCATGTAGAGATGGATAGAGGTAAGGGCATTATTAGAGTGGAAGCACCAGATAGGTTAGAAGGTGACAGGTTCAATTTGCATAACACTCCAGACCTGCTACCTGTTGTATCAGTACTGGCATTGAAAGCCAAGAATAAGGTAACGATCAATGGAGTTGCACATGCAAGAGTTAAGGAAACTGATAGAATTACAAACATTGCTAGAGAGCTCAAGAAGTTTGGTGCAGAGGTGGAGGAGTTTGAAGATGGCTTAAGTATACAAGTTTTAGACAAATTAAAAAATGCGAGGTTAAACGCTTACAACGATCACAGATTGTTCATGGCATTTTGTATTGCATCACTTTTAACAGAAAAATGCATTATAGATGGGCTTGAATCTGTAGACGTATCGTATCCTGCCTTCGTCGATGATTTGCAGAAGTTAGGCGCAAGTATCAATGGTTCTTAATGCTTTACGTAACCATCGCTTCTTTTCACTGTAGTAAGCGTGCTATTCCTTCTGTTTATCAGATCTAACACTGTATAGGTTCCAAACATGCCTATTACGAATGAAATTATTGCTTCGATCATTTCATTCACCAACATCAATATGTCTAGATCTGGATATTAACATCGCTAATACTATTCTTTTAGTAGTATCAGTTGCACTTGATTACTACACAACAGTTTTGTTCGTCAACGCATATGCAGATAGAAGCAATAGACAGTATTTTCAAGCATTATTTATTATAAAATAGTATTACACAACTAAAGCTCATTGTGCGTATGTTAATAGGTAACAAATAGCGAGATTGGCTAGAGCAAACATTCAAATCTCAGATCCGAAGTATGAGCACTAGAAGGTAATTATCAATAACCTTCTTTACTAAGGTTAATCTTTCTTGGTCATAATTATTATGAATATAACAGTGATGGTGATCGTGTATGAATAGACTTTGCCTCATTTGCGGTGAGAAGTTCGATAGTAGAGACATCACTAACGAACAGTTAGTGTTTTACGGCGAAACTATATGTAAACAGTGCTGGAAGAAACGTTCACTTTCACATAAAGCCATTGCCAAATAGGTTCATTTCTATCGTAGTTTAATCAAACTACGGAAAACTTACTATTTCAACACACTTTCGAGAGTTTCCTTTAACATTGGAACAGTCTCATAATTTGTAATTTCAATAGGATCGATCCACCGATACTGGTCATGTTCCCAGTCAAGCCTCACAGCAGTTTTAGATGTTTTAAACAGATGTGGGTGTACTATCCATAAAGTATCACGTTCACTATCAGGAACTTCTAATGGTTCGGCTGTTGCAACAAGTTCTATTTCATTACCAGATAAACCAGTTTCTTCGCTTATCTCCCTGTAGGCACGTTCAAGCACATCTTCATCACCTTCGATATAGCCACTTATGCCAGCCCATTTATACTTCATTGTACGAACATTATCGCTTCTTCGAAGAATCAGAACCCTATCTTCATTCATCAGAAATATTGTCACAACTTTGATCTTCTTCATGATCACTTGAGCATCTTAAGTACTTCATACATTGTTTGATATGACTTTTCTAGGTTAACCTGTTGTGATAATGTATCACGTATCTTCACATATGCTCTGGAAAGCCCTCTAGGATTTTCATTCAAGACATAGTTGCACAACTGTTGTGTGGTTTCAAGCAGATTCCTCGCATGTCGTTTCATATAAGGATTCAACATTAGCAGAGAAGTGAACAGCTCTGGCTCGTCATTCATAATGCTTTCCGTAAGAAGTGACTGTACCCTGTACGTTGAACCTGCAATCTCTTTCAACCTATTGGGCTCTCGTTCATCAGATATTATCTTGGCAAGTACAGCATTGTTCAAATGTGTGAGTCCAAGTACAACTGCAACCATTTTATCATGATCCTTAACATCAACGGTAACTAACGATGCACTTTGAAATATCTTTTTAGCGTCTTTTAGTTCTGCATGCACATCAAGCACTGGAACCAGCGCAACCTTCATACCCTTGATACCTTTCGCACCAGGACCGAACAAGGGATGGATGCATAGAGGCTTTAACTTGTACATACGCGCAACTTCAGACAGTGTCTTATGGGCTTCTTGCTTTATAGAAGAGATCTCTATAAGCGTAGCATCTATCATCATATACTTGGAAACTTGTAGCAGCACACGTTTAGTTGCATTCATCGGTACACATACAACCACAATATCTGAATTCATTAAGGTAAATTTCAGATCATCTACAGCAGTTACCCCTAATCTTTTCAGTTTCTTCAACGATTGCTTATTGGTATCACGTACGAAGACCTTGTGCTTCTGCTTCACGAAATACTTGGTAAACCAAGTGCCCATCTTTCCACCAGCACCTATAACTGTAACATGCATACCAGCCATTGCTAACCAGTCCCTTTTAATTATAATGTTTACTTTGCAGCGATCGCTGCAAAATATCCATCCCTTCTTCAATTACATTTTCAGGCTGTCCTGCAGATATTCTCAAACAATTAGGATAGTTACCAAAACCACTTCCGGGTGTCAGCGCTAGTCCGTCATCAAGAACTTTTTCGGTGAATTCATCAGCATTGAATCCATCAAGATCAACTCTGGCAAAAACATACATCGCACCTTCAGGTTCTACAAATGAAACAGGCATTTTCTTGAGCCTGTTAGAAATTAACGATAAGCGCTTCTTCATTACTTTGGCATTTTCCTTCACATTATTGTCCAGAGCACTCAGCGCTGCATACTGCATTGGTTCTGCCACACTGGTCAGGGCAACAGCCTGTAATTTCACCATTTTTGAAATTATGTCCGTATTGGTTACTGCATAACCAACCCTGAAGCCTGTCATTGCTGGTCCCTTAGAAAATGACGATATCAGTATGCTCTTGTCATAGTTGTAATTAAGAATGCTAGTGAATTTATTGAATGAATAATCAGCATACACCTCATCGCTCATAAGAAGGAGTTTGTTGTCCTTTGCTATTCCTACTATCTCGCCAAGAATTTTCTCGTCGAGTACCTTACCTGTTGGATTATTTGGGTAGTTTATGATAAGCATTTTTGTATTCTTGTTTACCATCTTCTCTAGCTTGTTTATGTCAGGTACCCATTTATCTTCAAACGTTGTATGCAAAACCCGTAACTTTGCGTTAACAAATTCAGCACACTCCCTATATGCAGGCCAGTATGGTTCAATTACAACTATTTCATCGCCAGGATTTATCAATGATGATATTGCAAGAAAAACAGCAAATCTTCCTCCAACTGTAACTATTACCTGCCCTTCCTGTACAGACGCATTGAATTTTTTGTTTAATGATCTCGCTATCGCTTCTCTTAATTTTGGTACTCCTCTAGGTTCTGTGTAATGGTAATAACCCTTTTCAACTGCATCAGTTAATGCATCCTTGACAGTTTTAGGAGGCACAAAGTCAGGTTCACCCACTTCTAGATGTATTATCCTCTTACCTTTGTTTTCAAGTTGTTTAGCTTTAGCGAATATAGCTGTAGGCGTTTTTCTTTTCAATTGTTCCTTTTCCGATTCATTAAGCAAAACATTTAGCAACCTTATACCGACATCGGTTTCGAGACCTATTTGTGAGCATAACTGTGTAATTGATTTGCGTAATTCATCCTCTGTTTTCTCATCAACAATATCAAGACCTTTCTTATTTTTTATCTCCCCAATTTGCTTAGCAATTTCCATTCTCTTCTTAACATGTTTCATAATTTCCGCAGTTACTTCCCTAATCTCCCCTCTCAGTTTCTCAAGGTCATCCATCCAACCTACCTCTTGAGCACTGGAGGAATTAAGCCATACTTTATTGCATGATCTGCTAGGATGATTGCCACTATCGCTTCTACTACTGGAGGCGCCCTAGGAACCACACAAGGATCGTGCCTTCCAGGCACAGTCATTTCTGTTTGCTTCATAGTATGCAGGTCAACGGATTGTTGCTCCTGCGCTATCGATGAAGCAGGTTTGAAAGCAATTCTAAGTAACAACGGCATGCCATTTGATAGACCTCCAAGTATTCCTCCAGAGTTATTCGACACAGTTACGATCTTACCATTTTCAACCCTGTAGATATCATTATTTTCTGACCCTCTCCTCTTAGAACCTTCAAACCCCGAACCAAATTCAACTCCTTTCACTGCTGGTATTGCAAACAATGCTTTGCTAAGATCGGATTCTAAAGCACCAAATACTGGTTCGCCAAGACCAATTGGCATGTTCAAGGCTGTGCATTCAATTACACCCCCCAACGAGTCTCCATCTTGTCTGGCTTTTACTATAGCCTCTTTCATCTTCTCTGCCGCTGTTGAATCGGGACATCTAACCTCATTTGAATAACGTAATTTTCTGATATCATCCATAGACAAGTTGTTAGCACGCATACCTCCTATTTCCAGAGTATACGCAAGGATTTCTATGCCTAATGCTTGTTGTAACAATTTCTCAGCAATAGCACCTGCCATTACAAACGTTGCAGTTATCCTACCAGAAAAACGCCCTCCACCTCTGTAATCATTAAAGTTACCATACCTTACCATCGCAGGGTAATCTGCATGTCCTGGCCTAGGCGTGTTACGTATCTGATCGTAAGGTCTGGAATCTTGATCTTTGTTCCATATTAGCATGCATATGGGCGCACCAGTCGTGTTGCCATTGAATATCCCAGAAAGGATCTCAACTTTATCTTCCTCTTTTCTCTGTGTTGTAACTATTGACTGACCTGGTTTTCTTAGATCAAGTTGGCTTTGTATATCGGTTTCATTAATAGGTAAACCTGCAGGACAACCATCAACAATGACCCCTACACATTTTCCATGGCTTTCGCCAAAACTTACGGCAACAAAGCGTTCACCAATTATGTTACCTGACATTTATTATGACACCATCACGCTCGTTTATATCTCTATCATGAATGATTTTATGTT
>CAYJTD010000040.1:0-490 GCA_964372525.1 uncultured Nitrosopumilales archaeon
AAGAACATAAAAAGAGGAGCAGTATCGATTCAAACGTTCCATTCTTCTTGCTTGAAGTAACTGGAGCTGTCTATAGTGGTATGAATTTGCTAAGAGCTGTTGAAAATGCAGCAGATAGAGATTTAGGTTCTTTAACAGATGAGTTGAAGAGCCTTAAAGCAAAAATAAGTTGGGGAATAGGTATCGAAGAAACATTTGAAAGTGCTGTTAAGAGCATGGGTACACTGCTTAGCAGACGTGTTTTCTTGCTTATCTTGATCGCTGTAAAGTCGGGAGGTAAGATACAGGAAATGCTTGAGATGGTTCAGAAACACGTTACAGAGCTTCAAAACCTTGAGAAGGACAGAAAAACTGCTATGCGTCCATATGTATTTACAATTTACATTGCGTTCATAGTTTTCCTAGCCACTGCGACTATACTTGTAAATAGTTTCTTCACGGAGATAGCTTCGTTGCAGACAGATCTACAGCAAAAAGCTGATGAGTTGGA
>CAYJTD010000040.1:500-3424 GCA_964372525.1 uncultured Nitrosopumilales archaeon
TTGGTATTGATATAAGTGCTATAAAGAACATTCTGTTCCATATGTCAATAGCAGAAGCGTTGTTTGCTGGTGTAGTTGCAGGAAAGATAGGTGAAGGAAGTTTTGGAGCAGGAATAAAACATGTTGTAATACTCATAATAATAACGATGGTAGTCTTCATGGGAGTTGTTAATGTAACTTGAGCGAAGAGAGAGACCTGATGTATCTTAAAACTGAGGTGCAAAATATAATGCACCGTTTGATTACCGCAAAGGTAGAAGAGATAGTGCCGGTTATAGACTTTAACACCAGTGAAATTAGATACCCAATACTTGATGCCATAGGCTTGGATTCTATTGATAATAAAATACTTGAAAGCATGGCCCATGTAGAAATAGTTGAAAAGTCACTTTATGAAAAATTGCTTGTTTGCCCAGATCATCCAGATACACTAGCTATCACTATGAGGCTTTACTGTCCCAAGTGCAAATCCTTTGATGTTTTTCGCATGAACCTTGTAGAGCACAGGTTATGTGGATTCATAGCAACAAAAGAAGTATTTGAAAACAATAAGCTTGTGTGTCCATCGTGTAATGCACCGATAAGGGATCAGAAAGACATAAGCTTTCCTGGAATGTGGTATGAATGCAAGGCATGTAAAGGCAAGTTTGATTCTCCAACGATAATGCTGAGGTGTAGAAATCATAACCATGATTTCACTATAAATGAATCCAAGAAGATAGATGTCTATTCGTATAAGCTCAAAAAGGAGACAGAAAAGGAGTTTTATGACAATTATGTGTTAGTTGCGCCATTAAGAAAGATACTGGAGCCTGCAGGATTCAAGGTTGAAGCGGCTGTCAGTGTAAAGGGAAAGAGCGGTGTAAGTCATAAAGTAACCCTGCATGCACATACAAGTGATGTAAGTGTTATAATTGACGCTAAAACTGCCGATTCGCAAGTGCCTGATCAATTCTTAATCGCTATGTTTGCCAAAGTCATAGACGTAAGTCCTAAACTCGCTTTCTTTGTAGCAATGCCAAATGTGTCAGAAAATACAAAAGTATTAGCAAAGAATTATGGAATTATAGTTATAGAGGGACAGACGTTAGCAGAAGTATTGAATGGAATAGTTGAAAATCTAAACGCAAAGCTAAATCTAAAAATAAATAATCAGTTTAAAATAACTGCAGAGTAGGAATTTCTTTCAGTTACAACTGTTACTTTGTATGCTGTGCTAGGATCCAAATAACGTGAAAGGGTAACATCAATGGTAACGGTTTCACCTGGTTCAACTACTACACCATTTAAGTATACGACTTCTCTTAGAACCGGTTTGCTAACTATGGCGTTCATTTGAATTAGGTCTATGCTCATAGTGAATGAAGTGGAATGTGTAGCAGTAACTTTGAATTGCCATTGACCATTGTTTAGGAATTTGGAAGGATCTAGTTCTTTGTTAACGATGTAATCAGAATTCGATGTAGCGAATGCATAGTTTTTCTGTCCTGCGCTTGTTGTTGAGTAATCATTTAGCACATAGTCGTAACCTTGCAGAGTAACGGCTACACCAGTTTTTGTAAACGTAGAATCGAAGAATAATTTGAGATTAGAAGGTGAAGCCTGACTTGATGTGCCAGTAAAGCTCGCACTTGCTTCATACTCACCATCTACAAATTCCAATCCTACGTCATCTATTCGCAACGTAAGAATAGGGAGGTCAGCAGCTACTGTATTACTTGCCTGAAAATGAACCACTAGACGGTAGTTTGTTAACGGACTCAATGCGTATGTAGAGCTTATTGATGTTCTATACACAAATGAGGTTGAAGTCGTCCATCCAGCGCTGCCATCACAAGTTCCCGCTCCATTATCATCACAATGTAACTGCGTTATAAGATTACCATTCAAATCTGTAATTATTAATCTTGCAAAGTTGAGTTTTGTGTTATCGCCAAGTGTTTCTGAGTATGACCATGCGTAACTTGCAGCCATGCTATCAAACACGGCAGGGGTTGTGAACTGATATATGAAATTGTAGTTAACGGTTCCAAGTGCTGCATAGGTGGTAGTATCTGTAATCACACCCTTTGCACTTCCAGGTCCACTTCCTGGTGATGGGTTTCCGCTAGTAGGATCCCAGACAACA
Source organism: uncultured Nitrosopumilales archaeon (assembly GCA_964372525.1). GTDB lineage: Archaea > Thermoproteota > Nitrososphaeria > Nitrososphaerales > UBA213 > CAYJTD01. The sequence goes on from CAYJTD010000040.1 coordinate 2,629, forward strand.
GTAGCTATAGTTGGGATTACTGGGATTGAAACGTAGGAGTTTGAACCTGTTGTTAATATAAGATCAGCACTATTTCCACTCTCATTATCTTCAACATGTAACCAGTACTCTACTATCAGAACCTTGCCAGTTAGGTTGAACTGTAGTCCAGGATTATGTGTAAAAACATAATTCCTAGCTTGTCCTTCAAAGTTCTCATCAAGTACATTTGTACTAGTGTCTAATGAAAAGAGAAAGTCTGCATTGTTGAGATTCGAGTCGTTAGGATCTGCTGAAAATACCTGTATCTCTATATGCCCTTCAGTATCTTCATCGATGTTTGTTGCAGTCAATGTTAAACCAAATTCCCAAGTATCACTGGCAATAACTGCATCCAATGGATTTGCAGTGCGCCATCCATATCCTTTTGGATCATTATTGGGATTCCCGCTGTTCGAATTATCGGTATCAGGATCGAACCAGAACTTCTTGTTTTCCTTGTTGCCAAAGCTAACTATCGTATCACTATCGGGACTATCAGCTGTTAAACGCAGCTCTCTGTAATCTTGAGTGCCATTCCAAGGATCGCTAGGAGGAATAAACATGGTCAAATAAAACTTCGTTAACGAAGTTGATACTGATGATGATGAAGTCCAACCATTTATGTTACTTGTGAAGTTCATATTGTTTACAACATCTGTCGTTGTTCCACTAAATACACTTGCAAGATTCAAATAAGGTGCATCGATACATTGTGCATTAGTTAATGGATCAGAAGTAGAGCCCTTTATTAGAGAAATTGATGATGCGTTGTTAG
>CAYJTD010000040.1:3434-11025 GCA_964372525.1 uncultured Nitrosopumilales archaeon
GTAGCATCATTTATTGCGATTGTTTTGATACGTGCGTCTACACCTCCAGTGTTTTTTACCATAACTGATGCGTCCATACCCGGACATTTCTGGGCTAAATCAGCAATATGCAAGATTTCAGATGAAGCTTCAAAATCTCCTGTCATCGAACCAAAATCACCTGCTATATCATCATTTGTCATTGCTAGAAACACGACCATGCTCATTGCAACGCCTATGCCTACCAGTATCAGTTCAGCTATAACGTTACTTTCCCCTTTACGTGATTTAATCAAGTAATATCACCTAGATAGTTTCTGTTAACGATGCAATAGAACCCCGTTCAGTGATAACTCTAATTTCTACTGTGCCAGATGTTGGGATAATAGTTTGTGAAAGTGTTGCTGATCTGCCTGGGTCTAGATAGGTATCTGCGTCAACCTTCTTTATTTCAGCTCCAGTAACTATCCAGTACCTTACTATGTGAGCCGTGATTCCTCCCGTATTTGAAACCACAAATGAGACCTTGTCATTCTGTGTTATCTGTGTGTCTAAAGACAACGTTGCGGTATAGTTAAATTGATTTATTGTTACAGCACTAACGATGATCCGTACCCATACATCACCTACAACAGCTGGCTGAGTAACACCAGGATCAACAACATAATTACCACCGATCTGGGCAACGAATCGTGGAACATCTAAAGCTGCTTTAGTAAGTTTGACATTGCCGGTTGATGAAGATACTGAAGAACTTAACAGTAATGTCCATTGGGAACGTGCAAAGTCGTACAGATACACATACTGTGTAGCTGGAACGCTTGAGGATCCCTGTATAGAGAAATCTAGGCTGCTTACTGTTGCAGGCGATGAGACATCGAAATCAGTGTAACTGTTTACCTTTACTGATTGACCTGATGCGCTCTTTAGATTAAATTTAATCCCTACGTCATCAAAGTGTACCAAGAATTGGGATACCTTTTTGTCACTAGGTGTTTTTGCCTTCAGATCAACCATCGTTGTTATCTGTAGAGTATATTCTCCAGCTGTCCATGTTATGGGATTATTGCCACTATCTCTCAATCTACTTGATGGTATATTGTAGGCATTCCAAGAAATTTCATCGTTTGGTTCCTCAATTTCAATTGGGAAAGTAGTTCCACTTGGAGTTTTAATGGTATACATTATTATTGCTTTATCGTTCTTTGCAGGTCCTTTAACTTCCGTTACATCAGGAACTTTCGGTATGTAATATCCAAATGAAAATACTGCATCATTAATAGCAGCTGCTGTATTCGCATCCAGCGAGAATTTGTACGTCCATTTCATCATTGCACCACCTTCCTTGTTATTATCTGATGAAACATGGCTGAAATGTGCGAAGATAGAACCTGCGCCGGACTGTGAAGGAACTATATCGGCACTCCAACCACCATTAAAACCTCCAGTAGGTAAAACACCATTGTTGTTGGGTGTTTCTAATTCTCTATCATCACTAGTAGAGCCGTCCTTATCCTCGTCTGTGTTCTGAGTTAAAGATACTGGTGGATTTGGAGGAGTTTGAGCATTGTAAAGAACTGTTGAAAAAGCCCAACCGTCAGCATTACCTGTAAAGTTCATGTTGGTTAACGGGTATAATGGTCCTCCTGCAATCGAGCTTGCTGAAATATTAATTGAGTTTGAGCTCAGTTGTGCAAGTGCTATTTTATCAATAACTAAAATTTCGTTCCTTCTATCTTCGTCAAGTGTAGTCATCTTAGTATAGGAATCACTCAATGCTGCTAGATCCCGCATGAAGAATTGGAGTGATGAAAAAGCTAGTACTAGTATCCCTACGAATATGGCTGCTCCAAGTATAGTACTAACTCCCTTCCTTCGTCTAGACATGTATGCATCTTACTTAACATTAGTCGATTTAAGCGCCCACGTAACTAGGATAAGAAAGACAAGGAAGAATCTGATTCAAAATACCGAAAATGAATTGTGGTAAAATATAATACTAAATCCTGCTTGCCGTTTCCGCAACCATACCAGATGGCATTAATGTTATTTTCACGGTTCTGGTGCTTAGTACGGTCTTTCGCATCTTCCTGATGTTAAGCGTAGTTCCATACTCGATTGCGCGTTCAGCAGTGTCAAATTCAAAGACGCCGTCGACCAAGTCCTTTATAGTGTTCGATGTTTTGGCCTCAACCAAACCTTCAGTCAAAAACATAAAGTGTATCCCACCATACTTCCTGATAGCGGTAAGCATGTAAAGAAGTAATTCTACCATATTGTCTAATGGAAAGTTTTGCGTAATATATGACAGGTTCAATACACACCACCTTCCTTCCTTCAGATTAGTTAGAAAGTCATCTTGGAACGGTATGAGTGATGATCTCAATGGAATTCTCTTTTCCATAGGATCCTCATCGCTAAGTTTCGCTATCTTTTCCATGACTGGTGGTAGCAAACGAATGAATTTCCATGAACCGTCGTCAACGTATTTGTTGATATGCCAGTTAAAAACAGCCATATCGTCCATTACATCATTGCCTGCATTTTCGACAACATAGTATGCTATGTTTCCCTTCGATATTGCATGATTGTAAAGTATTTGTTGAGCAAATGTTAGATGATGTCCCCCATAAGGTCCCGATAAAACATGTAAAGTCGCGTTTGGAAAACCATCGCCAAGCAGATCATCAAAACCGGGAATGCCTGATGGTAACCGTACGTCTTTACTTTCTTTTAATGAATCTATTCTTCCATCGAATACAGATGACAATTCAGTTGCACGCTTTCCTTAGTTTTATAATATTACAAATAGAAATTATTAAGAATTGTTTGCCTTGTTATACAAAAAATTGCCAGATAATGCAATAGTAATTTCTCACAATTACCTTGTAGATTTTCAAAAAATCATGCTCAATCTCATTTCCTCACGATATATCTCAACCCAACTTGATGATTATTTTTATATGTAAATTCAATGAGAGGAATAGATGAGAAATCATTCTATTAAGAAAATATCTTTAGTAGGTAATTAAATATCAAGCAGTTCCCTATTCAACAAATGAATACAGCAAAACCAAAGATACAGAATAGAAAAGCAGTAGCGCCAATCATAGCCACACTCTTACTAGTAGCAATTGCAGTAGTTGGAGGTATCATAGTATTCGTATGGGCAAGCGGAATGTTCGGAAGCACAGCGGGTACAGCATTGCCAAATGCAGAGTCAATACAACTAATAGGATACGATGCTAGAGACGTAGCAGACCTAACAGGCTTCACCACGGGTGGACCAGCCATAGATAATGGACAAACTGGTTCTAACAGTAAGCTGGCTAAAACAGCAGGTGCAAATGGTGAGTTCATAGTCTTCAAGGTGAGAAATACCGGAGTTGCAGAGATACTGATCAATAAGGTGACAATAGTAGGCGTAGACCACACATGGGACTCCGATACCGCAAGTGCAACTGATGCTCCAGCTGATGGTCTATTCGAAGTCTATTCGAAGCTAAGTGGTAATGCTAACTCCAAGGCGACACCAAGTATAGCACCAGGTGAAGATGCAAGAATTGCAGTGAAATTGTCAGATACTTTGCCAGATGATATTAGCCTAGGCAGGAACTTGCAGATGAAGATAAAGACAGAACAGGGATCAACATTCAACTTCTTCGTAGTAACAGGAACAACTGAGTAAAGAAATCATAGTTCAAAACCCATTAGCTCGTGGATTCAGAATCCAACTTAGGTTGGAACCCACGTACTTCTTTTTATTCAATTCAAAACGCAATATCTATTTTTACAAATATTAATGTACATAAAATAGTTGAATAAATATTGTTTAGCATTAGGCTGCTTGTAAATTGGAATGCTTGCAAGTAATAGTAGTTTGTTCTATTTGAGCTTGAATAAGTTGATATGACACAAGCATTTAAGGAAACATCTTTCGCAGTGTAATAAATTGAGATTGCGTATTTTGATCTATAATGCCAACAGTGAAATTGCAGAAAAGGAAAGTGGTATAGGTCTATCTTATCTTACATACACTCGATACATTTAAGAACTCAAGTACTTTTTTGTGTAAGGAAATACACCATTACAATTTTAAACGTCTTTACAAGTGTTAATTCTCTCTTTTTTGATGTAGCTGACAATTAATAGCTGAAAAAGTCCATGAAGAGCTTCTAAAGTAACAGGTCAGCAATTTTGTGCATTTTAATGATACAAAAAATCGATCTCTGACCCTGAAGATTTATCTTTGCCATAAAATAAATAATTAACCAATGAAAACAGACAATGTAATCGGAAACAGCAGAAACTTGACAATAACGGTAATGGCAGTAGCTACTGTAATAACACTACTACTCTTCTCTTCAGCAGTAGTAACAATACCAACAATAATAAATGCACCCGCACAGGATTTTGGGGGACCTGGATACGTCTACTCAGTTGAATACGAATGTGGTACCCAAACAAATGAAAATGACCCACAAGCACAGCCTGGAAAATACTCGACCAACATACTTGTGCACAACCCATTTACTGAAAGCCAAACAGTGTTCTTAAAGGTCCTTCCTGAAAGAGGCTTTCCAACAAAGAGCGCGTGGGTAGATCCTTTGGTAGAATTGAAAAGTGTATTTCTATTCACTTTAAAGTCTGATGAAGCCCTGCAGATAGATTGTGCAAATATTACTACAGCTGTTGGAGATGCAAATAAATTAAGCAGTGTCTTCTCGAATGGACTGCTAATTATCTCACACCCAGTTAAAGTAGATAAATCTAACGTCCTGATTCAACAACCACTATTCGGAGACGAGTCATTAGATGTTACAGCAGCATATACCTTTACTGGGGAAGAATCTGCTGCCAAACACTTTAACAAGGTCGTATTAAAGGTAAAAGATTTAGATATGGCTACTGGAGAGGTGACGAGCACGGTAACAGAATCAATAATTCAAAATACTAATTCCGCAACAACTTTCGACCTGAAGAATGCAGTGAAAACAGCGCTGGACGGTACGAACCTTGATCTGGACAATCCTCCATCACGCCACATGAGGGTAGCAGAAATAATCAGTGTAGACTATGGAGTTACCGGCGGGGGTAAAGGTGCCAGCAAGAACGTGGAGACCATAAAGGGCAAATTCGTTCCATTCGTGCCTATGCCTGACGAGCTAACTCGAACCGTCATCAAATGGCGACAATAGCAAAAATGGTAACAATAACGAATGCAAACAAATACCCTCAGAAAAGAAGCCAAATACGTGTGAGTTTTTGTTCTTCGGAAAATCTCACAGTTAACTCGGGCCTGACTGTCTGTATAAGCTCTACATACAGACTCCCTTCTTTGTTTTTAATCATCTTATTACAACGATTATAATTTTCAATTTTGCATAGTCTGCTATGTCATCACAGAGTTTAGACCTTCAATTCTAGAATGAAATCAGTATTTTAATTTCACTGGGTCCCCTATGCTGATATCAAAGGTGTCAACATATCCAGCGTTAACTTCTATAGCATATCTTATAGGACGAGCGGACGTATAGGTAGGACAGTCGGATTGCTTGCAAGGTTGTATATTTTCAACAAGGTCGGTAACCATGTTGTCAGCACTTATGAAAATAATATCCATTGGATAGTTCATATCTTTGGCCCAGAAAGGATACCGATCTGGCTGATTGAAGATGTAGATCATACACTCATTAGGTGCAAGATTTGGTGTGAACCTTAACCCCTGTAGCTGTTCATCATTTGTAATAGCAAGTTTAGATTTACATGTTGTATCTCCTATCATTACCTCTTTTGGTGTAGGACCTCCAGATCCTGGAATACCTAGACGAGGTCCCGTGTTACCTCCATCTAAACCGAACAAAAAGAAGAACAGCAAGAGAAGTAAAATTCCTAACAACAACGCTAATAGAAATTTAGTCAACCTATCTTTCTTTATCTTTATGAAAATGTTTTGTATTAAGCCATTATTTGGTACCTGTTGCACTACTGGTTCTGGCTCAGGTTCTGGTTGTGGTTCTGGCTGCGGCTCCTCTATACGTTCAACGACAACTTGTTCTGTAACTACAGGTGCTGTAGCACGATAAGCTGGGGGTGGCTCCTCATACGGCTTGCTTCGCTTGACTCCTTTAAATTTTACATTAGTGGTATCCCTCGGCTTTTCTCTACGAAACCATCTGACCATGTAACTCATATGAACATATACAGCGCCGACTGATAAGAGTAATTTTCCTAACAGAGAAATATTTTGCGAAGTATAATATTCGTAATTAAAAAAAAGCTATAAAAAGTAGTTGGGCTCTGATGTTAGTAAGTAGACTTAGCCTAATGCTCGAATTTCTACTAAAAATACATGCACACCATTCTTCACGGGTGTCACATGTAGTTTGAAGCTATGTCCGTCACCGCGTGCAACTTCCATGATGTATAGGTTATCTCCTACGAGTCTTACCTCATCAGTACCGCTATCTTCTATGACATCGATAAGTAAGCTCTCTGTAGCAACGACATTCACCAGTGCTAGTGTCTCTGTTTCCTGATTGAGATTATCTATATGCAGTGTGACTTCAACACGATCCCCTATGTCTGCAATGAAGTTAACTACTGTTCTCTGCTTGCTTGTCAGTGTTAGTCCAAGGGCATCTTCACCTGTAACATCTGGCTCGTTATCTTCATCAAACACTATTGAAAGACCTGTTCCTGTTATCGACTCTGCCAAGGGACCTATGTCTATTGGTGGCTGTACTACTACTACTGGTCTAGTCGTAGTTGGACTGGTAGAACTTATACTAGCACCGTTATCCGATAGTGTATAGTCAGTCAAGGCAAATGAACCTGCAATGATAATTATTGCTATTGAAAGCGTAGAAATTCCGTAAATCACAGATCTTGGAGTTGACATGCTTGTTTCTGAATTTAATTAATACAAAATTTCATTAATGAACCTTCCTTGTTTATTTTTGCAATAAAATTGTAACGAATGAAATATTGGATCAAGAACAAATCTAATATGTTGTAAAAAGGCAATAAATGTCCTTAAAAGACTAAATTTAGCTTGTGTGTTGACGTGTTGTTATGTCTGTTTCCATTGTCTTGATATCTACAACAACCCTCTCAGATTTTAACCTGTAAAGGATTTTTTTTGATTGGACATCATAAAACTTGTCTATCAGCTCTGCCTGAACTAGCATTTGCAATTCTTTATACACTGATTCCTTGTATCTGATGTTAAAACCTCTATCTATAATCTTATTGTAAAATCCATCAGCATCTAATGGACCTTCTATCGCTATCTTTAAGAGCTCCCTTCTTAGGTCTGAATCAAGAGCTCTAAGTATTAGTGCTGTTTTGCCATCTAGTTCTTTTTCTAGCATTACGTATCTAAGTAGTTCAAATTTATATAAAACAATACGAAATTAGATTAAGATTAGTGCTATCCTTAAGGTAGTTAAAGAACTATATTACGATGCGTTCAAAAGGTATGAATATGCACTATCCATGCACATGTATTCATCAACAAGATTGAATATATTGTAGGATTGTAATTGCCTTATTTGGCAATTAATTGCATTAAAATGCAAATAATGTTTTTAAGTTTCTAAATATAACTTTA
>CAYJTD010000041.1:0-1383 GCA_964372525.1 uncultured Nitrosopumilales archaeon
ATGAACATCCAAGAGAATATCATCTATACGAGGTGTAGTATCGTAAGGAGCTATGGCTGAGATGACGCCTTCTTGTATTATAGGTCCGAAATGAAAAATTCCATGTTTTTCTGTATGATAAGGTGAATTTACACCATATGGGTACCCGCAAACTGCTATACGTTGACCAACTACAAGTGGAGCCACGTTTCCTATTGTAACAGGATTCTGTGAATTACCATTTTTAGAAGGTTCAAATTCTATAAAGTAGATACGACCTTCTTTATTTTCAGTAAAAGAGCTAATTTTATGGAATTCCGTATCCAGTTTCCCACTCTTTAGATTTGGATGAAGGAAGAGAACACATCTATCGTTGTCATAGAAACCAATTTTCTTCTGTTCGTCTAAAAGTTTCTCAATTACAGTATGATAAGTTATCACTAGAGAATTATGGACTAGAAAACCAGTGCCAATTGTGTTAAAAGATGGCCGAGTTGGATCTTTGGCATTTTCTGGTTCTGTAAGGTAGTATCCTATTGCACAGGTTGCCGTACGTATTTGATTCAGAATTTTTGTTTCGATCAAAACAGGAGTTAATATAGGAAAACGTAATAAAAAGGAACTCTTAACCGTATCTCATCAAACATGGCAGAGACATTCTTTCTCAATGTTCTAATAATGTTAATTTCTGCGATGATTCTTGGAGAAGTATTCAAGCGATTGAAGCAGCCAGCACTAGTGGGACACCTGCTGGCTGGTGTAATTATAGGCCCTTCTCTTCTTAACATTGTACAACCTACAGAATCGTTCAAGGTGATAATCGATCTTGCCATATTCTTTCTAATGTTTCTCGCTGGATTAGAATTACATCCGGAAGAAATCAGAAAGGCGGGAAAAAACGCAGTAATCCTTTCGATTATAGCCTTCATTGTGCCGTTTGCAGCTGGAGCAGTTGTAGCAGATTTCTTGGGTTTACCATTGATAACATCATTATTCATAGGGCTTACCTTAGCAATAACCGCAGTACCTGTAAGTGCTGTAGTACTCATGGAATTTGGTCTTTTAAAAAGCAAGATGGGTTCCACTGTTATGACTGCAGGAATAGTAGATGATATTCTTTCATTAATTACGTTAGCAATAATATTGCAACTAGCTAACAATGGAGGGGAGGTAGAGTTTGGTGAAATCGGGTTCTCTGTGGTTAAGATAGCAGCATTCTTAGGAGGAATATTCCTCTTAGACCTTCTATTAAGAAGAACAAAGCATTGGTTGCCGCAGAAAGTCTCTCCACTATTTGCAAAGCTGAAAACCAGAGAAGCAGGATTTGGAATATTACTTATTTCTGCATTCGCACTTTCACTGATTGCAGAAAGTGTAGGATTGCATTTTGTCATAGGCACATTC
>CAYJTD010000041.1:1393-10814 GCA_964372525.1 uncultured Nitrosopumilales archaeon
CAGAGAACTTATTGGAGATAAAACTTTTGAAAGAGTTAGCGATATATTTTCAGCAATAACTTTCGGTTTGCTTTCTCCAATATTCTTTGCATTTATAGGGATAGAATTCTTTGTTCAGTCCATAGCTGATTCTTTGTATCTCTTCTTGCTTATACTCGCGGTAGCAGTAGCGGGTAAGATTGGAGGTGGTTTTATTGGAGGTAAGCTAGCTAAATTTTCAAACTCTGAAAGCATGATTATTGGATATCTTGTAAACAGCAGAGGGATGGTTGAGCTTGTAATAGCAACAATTGGTTTCGAAGCGGGTATAATTGATAAAACTCTATTTTCAGTTATAGTAGCTGTTGGATTCATAACTACGATAATGGCACCTATAATGGCGAGAATTGCTCTTCGTCATACTAGCGGTTCCACAACCTCTGCAAATAATAATAACAATAATAGTAACAACAACAATAACAACTAACTCAATACACAAAAATTTCCAACTGACTAACACACAAATTGGATTTAAAGATCAAGTAATGCATTGATAAAATAAATTTAAAAATTCTATGTATAGTTATTTTACTATTAGCACAGGACATGTTACGCCATTTATTACGGCTTGTGTTATACTCCCGAGCAGTAACCTTGACAGACCCTTTCGTCTAGGGCTCATTATTATAAGATCAACATTACGTCGCTTTGAATATTTGATAATTATTTCCTTAATGGGACAGTAGTCAACTACAACATCTTTCTCTACAATAAGATTTTGATTTCTCGCTAACTTCATTATTTTGGATAACAATTCATTAGCTTTGTTTTTAATTTCTTCATAATGTGTTCCATTCATCACTCTTCTATACTTCTTCCCATATGGCACGGAAACTTTGATAGCATGCAGCAGTATAATTTTTGAATTCATTATCTGAGCTAGATTCATTGCATATTTGGCGGCTTTTAACGAATTATTTGACTCATCAACAGGAACAAGAATCGTTCTAACAATAGCAGCTTTCATTTGGTCACTTTATACATCGTCAGATAATAACATAATGTTCGTAAATATACCTCTCACCATAGATCAAGCCTAGGATTGAAAATTTTCTATATAAAATATCATTTAGTTATCTGATTAATATATACAATGAAATATTTGCAAAAATTTTAATATAATAGACTGCTTATAACACATAAGGAGGAATTTGTTTGAGTGAAACTGTATCTCCAACCAAAACTATAGATGTTAAGGGTCTGTTCTGTCCCGAACCAGTCTTCAGGACGAAGATCGAAATGGAAAGGCTGGGTATTGGTGACGTACTGAAAGTTGTAGCGGACGATCCAGAAGCTGAAGAAGACATATCACGTTGGGTCAACCGCAACGGACATGAATTGATTAACTTTACAAAGGGAAATAACGAACTGGTATTCATGATTAAAAAGGCGAAGTAGGTAAAAATGGCCACGAAGGCACTTTCAACCAAGTTATTGGAAAGAATAGGCAACACCCCCTTAGTTGAACTAAAATCATATTCAAACAAAGTGAAGATTCTAGCAAAGCTAGAATGGTATAATCCATTTGGATCGGTTAAGGACAGAGCAGCTTACTGGATGATAAAACATGCAGAAAAGAATGGTGTATTGAAGAAGGGAAAGAGCATAATCATAGAACCTACCTCTGGTAATACTGGGATAGCATTAACAGGTATAGCCAGACTGATGGAGTATAATGTCGAAATAGTTATTCCAGAAAAGGTTAGTGCAGAAACTAAAGCCATAATTGCAAACTTGGGCGCAAAAATGCATGAAACCAGCGACGATCTATGTCCTAGGGTCGGTGTTGGTACGGATCAGAGTATATCGCTTGCAACTGCTATAACCAAGGCAAGACCCGAAACATATTACATGCCAAATCAATATGAAAATGAAGCTAATTTCATGGCACACTATGAAAGTACAGGACCAGAGATATGGGAGCAAACAAATGGCATGGTAACACACTTCATGGCTGGTGCAGGCACCGGAGGCACGATAACTGGAGTAGGTACATTCCTGAAGGAGAAGAATAATAAAATAAAGATCATCCCAGTTCAGCCACAAAAGAATCATCTGATTCAAGGTCTTAGGAATTACGAAGAATCTTCCATGCCTCCGTTATTCAAGAAGAGGGAAAATGTAGTAGATGATTTCTATACAATAACAAATGAGGAATCATTTAAGGCATCAAAAGAATTATTCGAGAACGAAAAGTTGCTTGTAGGCCCCTCATCTGGCTGTGTAATGGCAGCGGCAGAGAAGGTTGCTGAAAGCATAGATAAAGGAACTATAGTGGTGATATTTGCAGATGACGGAAGAAAGTTCAAGAGCCTATATGTAAATCAGAATGTTTTTACTGATAGCGAATTTGAGAAAGCTTTGAAGGAAGCTAAGATGCTAACAGAGCTCCCGTTTGATTCCTTCCAGTAATTGACAATTATTCGTATATTAATTCATTAACTTATCGATGGCGCTTTTCCTGTAGATATTTTTCTACATCCAAAGCAGCCATGCAGCCAAATCCAGCAGCAGTTACAGCCTGTCTGTATCTATGGTCATGAACATCACCAGCAGCGAATACACCTTCAACACTTGTATGTGTATGATCTTGAATTTTTATGTAACCAGAGTCGTCCATGTCAAGCTGTTCCTTGAAAACCTGCGTATTTGGTTCATGGCCAATCGCAATAAATATTCCCCCAACATCGATCTTTTTTGCTTCATTACTATTCGTATCCTGCAGTGTTACAGAATGTACCTTCCTGTCGCCACCAATATCAGTAACAACAGTGTTCCAGAGAAACTTCATCTTAGGATTATCGAAAGCTCGTTCCTGCAATATCCTGCTAGCTCTCAGTTTATCTTTTCTATGTACGAGCTTAACACTTTTAGCAAATTTAGTAAGGAATATAGCTTCCTCTACCGCACTGTCACCACCACCCACAACAACAAGATCTTCACCTTTAAAGAACGGTCCATCACATGTAGCACAGTAGGATACGCCTTTACCTCCAAACGTTTCTTCGGATTTCAACCCCAATTTACGTGGCGACGCACCAGTAGCTACAATGACAGCATCGGCCTCAAACTCCTTGTCAGTTGTTAGTATCCTGAATGGTTGATGTTTGAAATCTACCTGTGTAGCAATATCATCCATCACAGTAGCCTCAAATCTTTCTGCCTGCTGGCGCATGTTCATCATGAGTTCTGGTCCGAATATACCGTTGGCAAACCCCGGAAAATTTTCTACCTCGCTTGTTGTCATAAGCTGGCCTCCAGGCAGGTTACCCGATAGTACTAGAGTTTCCAGTTTGGCTCTAGCAGTGTAAACCGCAGCCGTTAACCCAGCCGGCCCGGAACCCAGTATTATAACATCATATTTTCTTCTCTGTTGTGGTTTCGGCGCTTCAGATTTAACATCAGTAGCCATCATATAGTTAAACTGCCATGAAACAATATTTAAATTGTGATCTTAACTTCAAAAATTCAAAGTTCATTGAATTGATCTTCTATAAGAAAAATTCTGGTTTTTATTGCCATGCTTAGATCATCCAATTTTACCTATAGGATCTTTTTTATAGTCATACCTTGGGTAAGAATAAAGATTCAAGGAATAGGAACGAACTTTATCGTTAGTTTGTTGCCTGGTGTAATGTTAGCAGACAACGTTACCTCCCACACTTTGTACGAAGCCACGTATTCGTTCTTTTGATATGTGAATGGGAACTCAGTTACACCATAAATTTCCTTAATTCTATCAAATTTGTGCATTGTTATGAAGACGTTTAGCACATTCGAGCTTTCAAAAGTATATGCATTACCAAGTGATCTAGTCTTATGCATGTCATATTTTGTATTATAAACATCGAGCATGATATCTATCTTCGATGCAATAACATAGTTCAACTTGATTAACAATAATCCTATTACAATGCTAGCAAACATCAACGACCTCATATTCCTCTGACTTTATTCTTTACTACATAAATATCTATGATTGGTACCACGCCTAAATTTATGGGCAACAAATCCTAGAAGCTTATGATCTTACATTGCTAAAGTTGTTCAGGATCTGTGAATGTTTATCACATAAATTGTTATTATTTAATTGAGATGCGATCAGATCTTCCTGCCAGTGCGCATTTAACAGTTTACATTCTTTCTTCTCGCAAAAAGGATCGCCTATTATGTAGTAAAATAATCCCTGTAGAACAATTCCTTTTGCTATCTCAGTAAAGTGCGGATCATCGTAATCTATGAACCTCCCTTCGAATTTTCTCTTTATTTCATCCAAGTTTGTGTTTCCTATGGAAGCATAGTACTGTTGCAAGAAATAGAATTCTCTGGGTTTTGCAGGGGCTTCAACAATTCCACTAGTGCATACAACGGTTGGGTACCCACAAATTATAGAGCGGTACTGATATCTAAGATCATTTTCGCTAAACGTGCAAACCAGTCTGTTTGTAAATGCTATATGCAAGTGTTCTAACGTATTCTCTGCTTCAGGGATCAGCTCATTCAGTACTGGCTGCAGTTCAAAACCATCATATAGAATTCCTAGTAACCGTTTGCTAGGGGTTGAGAGAGTTTTCTTCTCAAACTCTATCTCTATAGGCGTAGGTTCATGTTTGGCGAATGGCTTCTTGGGATCAAATACTTTAGTAGACGCTACTTTATCAGCAACATAATCAATATTTTCTTGCTGTAGGAAATGTGTAAAGAATTCCTTCCTTACATCAACATCACATTTTACCACACTCCTAACATAATCTGCAACTTCATTCACGTTCAGCGTTTTTGATGACGGTTCATCATACAAATGCACGTAGTTAAATCTCTGCAAATCATAAATCATACTTTATACAAAAATTAAAACATTGAGATGAGATTTTTTACTAAACTAACAGTTATCACTTTATATACTAGATAACCACGCTATTATTCTTCCACAATAATCAAATTACATTGACATGTGTTTCTATTAATTCATTCAACGATTTTGTCTCGATCTATAGATGACATCAGAATTCACGAATCTCGTTTATAGTATAGATGATTCTATTAGATCCTTCTTTGAAAATTTTCCTTCTACTGGTAATCAAACAAGTATAGCAGAGTCATCCACATATTTTGCTGACAAGGCCCAACCTCTTAACGATGCAATCCTACCTCTTCGCGAATTATTTGATTCTATAGGCATTTCCTACCTTTTCCAATCAATCTCACAATTGGATTTAACAGCACAAGTGCTACTTCTTGGTGTTGGCGTCATAATCTTCTTAGGTGTGGGTGGAGAAGCATTTTTCAGAAGAACAGGCATTCCCGATGTTGCATTTCTCATGTTCTTGGGAGTACTTCTTGGCCCAGTAATGGGAATAGTAGATCAGGGAATGGTGCTACAGGTAGTACCATATTTTGCGGCCTTGGCTCTGATTATAATAATGTTCGATGGTGGACTCAATCTGGATATACGAAAGGTTATCAGAACAGCTCATTTCTCATTATTGCTTTCCATACTAGGCTTTGCCGTTTCCGTCTTACTAGTCACATTGCTAGCTGTGTATGGGCTTGGATGGCAGCTGCTTGACAGCATACTGCTTGGATCAATTGTTGGTGGAAGTAGTTCGATCATAGTCTTTGGATTGATAAAAAGATTGCATGTTTCAGAAGAGACAAAATCAATGCTTGGTTTGGAATCAGCCACTACAGATATTCTAGCAACAATAGCTGCATTTTTGTTATTCGACACAGTCATATCAGGACAGTTCGATCTTAATCTAATAGGAATTACCGCTGCGAAAGCGATAGCAGTTGGCTTGATTCTTGGTTTTGGAGTCGGCATTCCTTGGATGTATATTACTACAAGATTATCAAACACACAGCATTCTTACATGCTCACACTCGGTATCTTGTTTGTACTATTCTTCATGGCAAATGCATTTGGTGAATCTGGTGCTCTTACGGCATTGGTATTTGGTCTCATGATTGGCAATAAACACCATCTATCCAAGTATCTTAGATTCAAGCTGCCAGAAATTTCAGCAGAAAACTCTTTCCATGAGCAGCTTACATTTTTGGTAAGGGTGTTCTTCTTCATATTCGTTGGATTGCTCGCAAGTTTTGGGCAAATAGAGTATCTAATATTTGGAGTAGTAGCTGCTGTTGTAATTTACATAGGAAGAATAGGGGTTACCAAGGTATCTCTAACCAAGAGGTTCTCATTACTTGACCGAAAGGTGACATCAGTAATGATTCCAAGGGGTCTTGCAGCTGCGGTATTGGCCACTTTTCCATTGACGCTTGGGCTTCCAAACGCAGAGGCATATCCACAGATTGTATTTGTAATAATAATGGCATCTGTGATAATAACTACGATAGGCCTTAGCAGGGCAAGGAAGATTCCAGACAAATCCAGTATTGATACAGATGTAGGCGCGATTAAATACACAGACTAGAGATCAAGGCAATTACGATTTAACAATAATTAGATGAAATAAAATATTAGGTCAGCAGCAATTTGCTACTTAACCCTTATGTGCGCTATTTCTTTCAGCTTCATCGCAGCAATTTCTGCAGCTTTTTTGCCAGAGAGTAGCATAGCACCGAATGTAGGTCCCATTCTGGGTAGTCCGAACGTTTCTGTAACCGCCATGCCAGCAGCTATAAGCCCTGGAAATACTTCACCTGTATGCTCCACCACAAGATCCTCTGCTTGTTCAACCCACATTGGGTTCATGCCAGAGAATTTTACCAAACCACGATCCTTCAATCTTTTAACAGCTACCGAATCATGTCCAGAAGCGTCTATCACGATCTTGGATTCAAGCGCGATCGGATCAACACATGTTATGTTTCTAGGAAGCGCTGATACTGGCATCCAGTTAACAACAACACCTGAAACTCTGTCGTGTCTCAGCACTAGATCGTCGAATTTAGTTAGGTTGAGGAACTTTACGCCAGCATCACATGCAGCAGCTATCAATTTGGAGCAAGCGTTAGGTCCCGGCGTTGCATATAGACCGTCAGTAACTTGCTTATACTGCACTCCCAATTCATCGAATATCTTCTGGGCAGGCGCTCTCACGGTCACAGGATTCATCATATATCCTCCGACCCAGAAGCCGCCGCCGAGATAGTTGTTCTGTTCTACGATCAGTGTTTTGAACTTCATGCTCGCAAGTTCCTTTCCAGCCATCAGCCCGGAAGGTCCTGCACCAAGTATTATTACATCAGCATCAGCATAATCCATAAGCGTTTCATGGAACATGTCTGCAATTGCCCTTGTGATCTCTTTCTCTCCTACGTTTGCGAATAGTGGCATATCTGCACTTTCTTTCGATGGATATTAATACTTTTTACAAATACGCAAGTTTGTGAACTATGCTATCAAGGCTGTAGTACTAGCAGGCGGTCTTGGTACAAGACTCTACCCATTAACGCGTAAAACCGCAAAGTGCATGCTTCCTATTAATGATAAACCATTGTTAGAACACATCATTAAGTACTTGGCAGGCCATGATATTAAAGAAATAATCATTACTGTTGGTAATAAGCGAAAACAGATAGTGGACTATTTTGGCAATGGTATACAATTTGGTGTCAAGTTGCAGTATTCCGTGGAAAGAAAGGCGTCGGGTACCGCTGGCTCATTCAAAAACGCCGGCAAATTAATTGCGGGTACTACGCTGGTTATGCAGGGCGATACCCTTACGAATTTTGCGTTAGATGAAATAACCTCCTTCCATAAAAAGAAGAAGGCCATGGCTACTATAGCACTAACTTCTGTACAAAACACAAAAGGGTATGGTGTAGCAATAGTTGATAGTAACAAAAGGATAACACGGTTCGAGGAAAAACCTGCAAGTAGTTTTAGCAACCTAGTGAATTCAGGCATATACGTTCTTGAGCATGATATACTTGATTACATACCAAAGAACAAAACATTCGATTTCTCAAGGGATCTATTTCCTCTATTGTTGAAAAATAAACTACCCTTGTACGGAATAAAAGTTAATGGATACTGGTTCGATATAGGAACGCCAGAAAGTTACAAGAACGCAATGGCATATTTCCAATCACATGGGACTAACTAAGATTCATAGAGTAAAAAGTTAGATTAAAGATCAGGCCGCGAAAGTATTTACAAAAATCGTATAGGAGTCTCTAATTTTAGCCGTCTTGGGAGGGTTCTTGAAGCCATATGCACAGATGATGTCGTTAAATGATAACTTACCGTTCTCTTTGCAGTGTTTTACGGCTCTAACAACATCGAAAAGCACATTGCCAGCATTAGCCCCATCCCTACTTCTCAATGTGATGTCAATAATTGCAGGGCTATTAAGAAAGCCCTCGCTATACATCCAGTAATAACTCATTCGAGAATCCTTTAGAAAATCCGTATATTCGGTTGTACCAGCAACAGAATCAAATTCGTAGGGTGCTTCCGTATTGATTGCCGATGTTTTTATCTTTCTCTTCATAGCCTTGATATTTTCATCTATCGTGTTTAGTGTTTCTAAACTACCTCCAACGTCTAGCTGATAGCTCTTCTTCACGTTCACACCTCTCTGCACCATAAAGTCAATCATTCCCTTATGAAATGCAGTGCCCCCAAACTGGCTCATCAGATCGTCTCCAACGAGCAACAGTTTTGCATTAGCAAACTTTCCTGCAAGTTCACTCTTCGTCAACTGCGTAGGCGTAGCATTAATGAAACTAGCGTTTGATTCTAAAGCACATTCAGCATACTTCTTTGAAGTACTGTCTATTCCAGATGATATTAAATTAATCACTACGTCTGGTTTGCTTTCCTTCATAGATTTCAAAACATTGTCATAGGTATCACTTTTAACAGTAATAACATCTTTCAGGCGTGCAGGAAGTTCATCAACAAGAAGACCACTCTTAACTTTTACATCCATGTTGTTAACGTCGATATATTTTCTTGTATCACCCTTGAATATAGCTTCAGAGGCATCCATGCCAATTTTGCTAGCATCTATATCAAACGCAGATACGATCTTAATGTCTGAAGCCCTATAACCACCAACAATGTTATGCCACAAACCATCATTTTTTCCATCATTGTAAAAAGAGATTCCTTGTGCTAAGGTGCTTGCAACATTACCTACACCAACAAGTGCAATTCTAATACTTGACATATTTCCCCAGCTCAACCTAACCTGAGATTCGATTCCTTTTAATTTTTCCCTCATATATGAACTTCACATATCTGGAGATAGTCAATTAATTAAGTAATTGCGCTGTGCCTTATTTTCTCGTTTACCTTTGCTTCTATATTCGATAACAGTTCTACAATATTTCCCTTGCTTGCATTAAGGTAATCCTGCCCTTTGTCCTTCATTCGTATGTGATAAATGCTCAAATCTCTATGTTGTTC
>CAYJTD010000042.1:0-10629 GCA_964372525.1 uncultured Nitrosopumilales archaeon
AGCTACTGCTGATCCCAGTCCTCCATAGATATTGTGTTCTTCAGCTGTAACGATAGCGCCGGTATCCTTTGCTGCCTTCACTATAGCATCTTTGTCAATAGGCTTCAGCGTAAACATATCAATAACCCTGCAAGAAATTCCGTTTTCTTTTAACATGTCCGATGTTTCAACAGCTGCAGGAACCATAATGCCGCATGCTATTACTGTTGCATCGTTTCCATCCCTTACCGTATTGCTCTTTCCAATTTTTATATCAACATTATTCTTTTCATAAACTAATGGAGTCTTAGGTCTTGTCAATCGCATGTATACTGGACCATGCATCTCTGCAATAGAAAACACAAGTTTCCTAGTTGCAATTTCATCTGCAGGCACTATCACATGCATATTCGGTATCGCTCTGGTTATTGAAAGATCTTCTATCTGCTGGTGCGAACCACCGTCTGGACCAACGCTCAGACCACCATGCGATACAACAAGTTTTACGTTCACCTTTCCATACGCTATGGCATTCCTTATCTGATCAACACATTTTCCTGGGATAAACGCAGCGTAGGTACTTGCAAACGGTACCTTCCCAGATAATGCTAAACCAACAGCTATTGATACTACGTTTGATTCCGCTATGCCCACGTTGAAGAATCTCTCAGGATATTTATCACCAAACAAACTGGTCTTCAATGATTGTGTTGTGTCACCGCCAACAACAACTATATTCTTGTTTACTGCGCCAAGTTCTACAAGCGTTTCACCATACCCAGTTCGCATATCACCCATAGGTTTTCCCATTTTGCTATACTTCCTTTATCGCGGGGAGTGCCTTTTCCCTCAGTTCTCTAATGGCTTTTGCTGCATCAGGCTGACCACAGACAGCATTACCAGCCACCAGTATCCTTGCGCCTGCTGTAACAAGATCATAAACGTTTGAAGCGTCAACACCCCCGTCTGCCTCTATCACGGTATCAGCAGCACCTTTCTCATTGATCATCTGGTATACCTTGCTCATCTTGGGAAGAACCTCTGGCATAAATTTCTGCCCAGAAAA
Source organism: uncultured Nitrosopumilales archaeon (assembly GCA_964372525.1). Classification (GTDB taxonomy): domain Archaea; phylum Thermoproteota; class Nitrososphaeria; order Nitrososphaerales; family UBA213; genus CAYJTD01. Next base: position 1,046 of record CAYJTD010000042.1, read on the forward strand.
CCCCGGCTGCACAGACATCACGTTAAGCAGGTAAAGCGAATTCAAGTTCCTGACAACCCACTCTGGAATTTCAGTATCAGGGTTAATCGCTATCCCTGCCTTTACACCGCTGCTGTTCAACTTCCTCAATATCTCGTCAAATGTCTTTTCATTGCATACTTCTGCATGTACAGAAATGATGTCGCAGCCAGCATCAATGAACCTGTCCAGGTATCGCAACGGTTCCGATATCATCAGGTGTGCGTCGAATGGTAGTTTGCTATGCTTTCGCAATGACTTGATGGTTCCAGGACCGAAAGTTATGTTCGGAGCAAAATGCCCGTCCATGACATCCAGGTGAAGAACATCTGCACCGCCACTTTCTATCCTCCCTACCTCCTTGCGAAGGTCACCTAGATCACCAGCAAGTATAGATGGCGCTATCTTTACGCTCATAGCCCCAATTCTTCCTTCAGTATCTTTTCCAGAGATTCTTTCTTTGGTGCCTTGCCATGCCATTCTGGACTCCACTCCATGAACGATACGCCTTTGCCTTTGGTTGTATGCGCTATGATCACTGTCGGTCTGTTGATCGTGTTCTCCGCTTTTTCTAGTGCATTGATTATCTGCTCAAAGTTGTATCCATCGATCTGTATGACATTCCAGTTAAAGGCCTTCCATTTGGCAGCCAATGGTTCCAAGGGCATTATCTGCTCCGTCAAACCATCCTGCTGTATACCGTTTCTATCAATAATCGCAGTAAGATTATCAAGTCTGTATTTTGCTGCAGTAAGAGCTGCTTCCCATACTTGACCTTCCTGCAGCTCGCCATCGCCCAGCAAAGCGTATACCCTATGACTCTTGTTATCAAGCCTTGCAGCAAGTGCCATTCCCACTGCAACAGATAACCCTATGCCTAAAGAACCGCCAGGGTATTCGACGCCGGGCGTTTTAAAATCTGGATGTCCCTGCAACCTGCTGTTTATCTTCCTGTATGTCTTGAGCTCTTCAATGGGAAAGTACCCTGCCTGCGCAAGTATGGAGAACATCAATGGAGAGGCATGCCCTTTGGAAAGTATGAACCTGTCCCTATCCTCCCATGAAGGGTTTTTGGGATCATGTCTCATCTTGTAAAAGTATAACGTAACAAGTATCTCTACTGCTGAGAGAGAACCTCCAGGATGACCAGAGCCAGCTTCCGTAACCGTCTCCAGTATCAACTTCCTAGTATTCTTCGATATTTCTGTCAGCCTAACAAGTTCCTGGCTTTCCAAAGCAATCACCTGTGCAATGGCACTTGTGTTACCTTCTGTTCCAGATCCTTGCCATCATACAGGTACTCGTCAAAGTCTTTCGTTGATATAATGAATGTCTGTGCACCTGCTTTACTTACTGCAGCAGCAATGTTGCTTAGAATTGATGCCTCCAGCACGTTTGCACCTGTGCTTATAGCCAATGTAAGTATTGCCATCATGGCATCCCTTATGCCTATTGCTCTCCTGAACTCCTTTGACGGTGTCAGTGCAAGTATCTGAATCATGTTATTACCCTCAAACACCGTAAGCCCTTTAGCTCCTCCTGTTAAAATAAGTGACTTGCATTCTATCTTAGCCATTAGATTGATACCAATGTTATGCAGGCTTGATTCGTTCATTATCGATATACCAGTAGCTTTGCCGGATTCTTTGATATTAGATTTGACGCATGTAAAACCTATGAAATCAAGGTAATGCCTGTTCTTTGGCTGCCCCACTATAGGAATATTCTGTTCCTTTGCAAAACGTACTGCGTGGTTTATCAGTTTAGGCGTTACTGTTCCTTTATCATAATCGGAAACGGCCACACAATCGACCTTGCCCTGACTTGACTTGATCATGTTGACAAGTTCATTTGTAGTATTTTTATCAACGTCGTCTCTTACCTCCCTGTCTATTCTAAAGTGCAACATGTTATCAAGGAAGTACCTTGTCTTGAGCGATGTCGGCCTAGAAGTAGTAATAATCCCGCTGATGTCTGTACCCTGCTCCTTCAGTATACTTTTCAACTGTTCACCACCATAATCATTGCCCACTGTGCCTATGACAGATACTTTTCCTCCTAGGGAGGCAATGTTGGCCGCAAGGTTCGCGCCACCGCCAGGGAATGAATTCTCCGCAGTAACATCGCTGACAGGAATAGGCGCTTCCCTAGAAAGTTTTCTGGCAGCAGTTTCCACATAGTGATCTACCATCAGATCTCCTATAACTAGAACCCTTTTGCCTGAAATTCCTTTTAATACCTCCTTTAGCCTATCTTTAGAATTAAAGGCCACCTGTATCACTAATATGAAAATGTGCCTCTATGCAAAATAAAAAGGTATTGCCCTAGTATTGGCAAAAAATGAAATGGGTGATGAGTGATTGTTACCAACGCTTAAATGTCCAGAACGCGATCTATTTTATGATGCCGCTACTGATATACGATGATACATGTTATCTATGCGGAAAGTTCGCCAATACTGCAAGAAGATTATCACGTGGATATATAGACATAGTTGGTCATTACAGCAAGGAAGGTATTTCTGCAAAAAGCAAGATATTTCCAGTGGGGTTTGATCCTACTACCATGTTCTGGCTTGTGAAGTATACACAAGCATTTGGCGGCAGGAGTGGTTTGTTACCTGTAGCAGCTGAAATTCTTAAAGGCATATTCAGGCCTTCATCAGGTGATATAGAAAGTACCAACATTGTATGTTCCAATGAAGAATTGACATGCAACACACCAACAGATTTTGTAAGACGTGTATCTATGTTGATGAAGAATGGAAAGAAGATCAAGATAAAGGTAGAAAATTAAATCAAAAATATAATTTATGGTATTGAAATGGGCGCCGGCACCATCGCTTCCCGACTGCTCACGCAAGTAAGTAACACGATAGCGACGACAGGTTTGACTTCTGGGTTCGGATGAGACCAGGTCGGACCCTGCCGCTATGGCCGGCTGAGTAAGTTTCGGAACTGGGCTAAATTAATCTTTGCAACGTAAACCATCCCGTAACTTTAACGTTCATCCATGCTACATGTATACCATTGTTCCGAAGTTCGTGCAAGATTTTTGTGCCTAAAATACTCCATAGATAGACTGCCTCTCCACTTTTTAATGGAGTATGATCCTGATTGCCTAGAATCAATTCAACTAACTGAAACGACATCTCATCAAACTCCAAGATAGAGATATATGATATACGATATGAATTGAAAATGTAGTTGTTATAATGAGTCATAGGGTAGCAGTAATAGACGAAGAATTATGCAAGCCAAAAAAATGTAACTTGGAATGCATAAACTTCTGTCCAGTCAACAAATCTGGTGCGAAATGCATTGTTTTGGGGGAGAAGGACAATAACCAGATTGCTGTCATAGATGAAAATCTATGCAATGGCTGTGGCATCTGCGTCAAAAAATGTCCATATGATGCAATAACCATAGTTAATCTAGCGCAAGAAATCGGTGAGATGAAGGTGCACCAGTACGGAATCAATTCATTTCGCCTGTACAAATTACCTGCACCAAAGAGGGAATCGGTAGTAGGGCTCCTTGGCAGAAACGGTATGGGCAAAACAACCATTGTTAACATTCTGTCAGGCTCGTTAAAACCAAACCTAGGTTCGTATGAAAATGAACTTAGTTGGGATGATATTCTAAAGTTCTTTCAAGGTACAGAGCTAAAACCACACTTTGAGAAGATTTCCAATAATGATATCAAGGCTTCCATAAAGCCGCAGAAGGTGTATCTGATACCCAAAGTATTTGATGGTACTACAAAAGAAATGCTGGAAAAGCATGATGAAAGAAACGTAGCCAACGAATTGATAGCAGAATTGGGTCTTAAGGATTCTCTGGAAAGAAATGTTGGAGAGTTGAGCGGTGGAGAATTACAGCGACTGGCAGTTGCCATAGCGGCAAATAAAGAGGCCGACTTTTACTTCTTTGATGAGCCGTCTTCGTACAATGATGTTTATCAACGATTGGCAGTGGCAAGGGTGATACACGGCTTGGCTAATATAGGAAAGAGTGTCATGGTAGTTGAACATGATGTTACCCTTCTAGATTATCTTAGTGACTACATCGATGTGTTGTATGGAGAACCGGGCGCGTATGGCATAGTTTCTGGCGTGTTAAACACCAAGGTGGGCATAAACGTCTTCCTTGACGGATACCTTCCAAATGAAAACGTTAGGTTCAGAGACAAGGCATTCAAATTTGAAACCATAGCTGGTACGGAAGACTTTATACAGAATGAGGTTTTTGCAGAATACTCCGATCTGGAGAAACATTACCCCACTTTCAAACTCACCGTTGCAGATGGTAAGATAAGGAAGGGAGAGGTGGTTGGAGTTGTAGGTGCAAACGCGCTTGGTAAAACTACAATGATGAAGATGTTGGCAGGAGTTGAAAAACCTGACAAAGGTAAGGTGGATGTGAAGGCCAAGATATCATACAAACCGCAATACCTAAATCAGGAGTATGAAGGTGATGTTCGATCATTGCTTGATGCTGCATATGAAAAACCAATAGAAGGTACAAGCATTGAGGAACAGATCGTATTTCCTATAGGAGTCAAGAGGCTGTGTGACAAGATGGTCAAGAACCTGAGTGGTGGTGAGCTGCAGAAGGTCGCAGTTGTAGCTTGTCTGCTCAGGGAGGCCGACATCTATGCGTTTGATGAACCCTCTGCATTCCTCGATGTAGAAGATAGAATTGCGCTTGCAAAATTCATACAACGGTTCGTCAGGGCACAGGGCAAATCTGCTGTAATAATAGATCACGATCTGCAATTAATTGACCTGGTTTCTGATACTCTCATAGTATTTGTCGGAAAGCCCAGCGTTGAGGGGCATGCAACTGAAACACTACAGAAAGCACATGGCATGAATGTATTTCTACATGGCTTGGAGCTATCGTATAGAAGAGATGCTGACAGCAACAGACCGAGGGTAAACAAGATAGACAGCAGGCTGGACAGAACACAGAAAGAGTCTGGGAATTATTACCTGACAAAATAAAATGACAAAGATGCTGAAGGAAGCGTTACGTGGAGTACTTTCAGAGCAGGAAACTAACGAAGTTTATTCCGCATTTGACGTAATTGGCGATATTGTTGTGATCAAAATACCAGAGAAGATGCAGGACAAGAAACAACTGATTGCAGATACTGTCCTTGCTAATGTAAAACCTGTTAAATCTGTACTGGCACAGTCATCGCCTGTACGCGGTGATTTTAGGGTAAGAGATGTTGAATACATAGCTGGCGAAAACAAAACTACGACGATATACAAGGAACATAACTGCAGGTTCAAAGTTGACGTATCGAAAGTGTATTTTTCGCCTAGGCTATCTACGGAGCGTGCTAGGATTGCAGAGCTTGTGAATGATGGCGAGGTTATAGTAAACATGTTTGCTGGCGTATGCACATTTTCCGTTATAATAGCGAAGAAACATAGATGCAAGGTATACAGCATAGACGTAAACCCTGATGCTTATTCGCTCTGTGTTGAAAATGTGCGGCTGAATAAAGTTGATGATCGTGTTGTGCCAATGCTAGGGGATGCTAGAGAGCTAATAGAGAAAGAGCTAAGGGATAAAGCAGACAGGGTGTTGATGCCACTGCCAGAGAAGGTCAAAGAGTATCTAGACCATGCTATTATGGCAGTTAAGAATAAGGGGATAATACATTATTTTTCACACTTGCATGCTGATTCAAAGAAAGAATCGCTAAAGGTTTGTGCTGAAGAATTAGCAAGCATTATGAACGTAAAATATGAATTACTTGCTAGCAGGGTTGTAAGGGAGGTAGGACCTAGATTTTATCAGGTGGTAGCAGATGTGCGAGTATTCAAGGAGTAGAACGTGACATCTCCCACGACTGAAGTCATGGGCTTCAAGCGCTATTTCTTCCTGTTAGTTGCTGCTTGCGCAGACAGACCGTTTTGCACCCTGAAGCTTGCAGTTATCTGCAACGAGTTCCTACTTCGTCCACCAGACTCGGTCCCACGCGCTTGCTTTTTCAAAGTGTCTTACAGGTTACGGAGGTCAATGGTGTCTCACCGACCATAGATCCCGCCTTAAGCAAGGCGATTGTTATGGACAAGGTGCCCTTTCGGGGAAGGCGTTTGTTTGTGTTCGCATGTGCCCCATGCTACATTGTTAAAGGTATTAGCAATGAAATATTTAAACGTGATGAGACACAAATTCATCCCACCCTTGAAAGATGTGGGTTTTCTTTGTTTCCCATACCCTTCATTTGATAAAATAAAATATGTCTATACTCTAATCATTTGCTTGTTAGTTCCATCTTTATTCTGGTTTTATTCGTTAATACCAAAGTTCGTATATCTTCCACTTCCTTAAAGGAATCTTCGTCAGCACTCTTTGCAAATACCTTAGCATCGTACTGGGTTAGGTCAAGACCCCAGAGGTTGATGAAATCCTGCAACACGAACCTAGTCGGTTTAACGTAAGCTGTATGAATTCTCGTCCATGTTATTCCATCCTCCTCAATAGTATCGTTCTCATGGGTATGTACTGGTCTCACACAGTCTTCAGTTCTACCAACATCAAATGGGATACTGAAAGGTTCGCCGTCAATAGTAACGTATAGCAAAGCATCCTGATTGAATGATAGGTTTTCAGCTGTTATACATTGAGTAATCGGCGGTGGGCCAGCAATAAACCAGTTAACGCCAAACGCGATTCCTGTCCCTCCTGCACCTAGAATAACGGGGAGTATGATGTTCCATTTTGTAAGTTTCTTCTTCTCTTCTACCTTCTTCTTTCTGTGCTTTACCATATATGGTTTTAGCTACAAATATCGTTTTAAGCCTTTTCGCAAAATAATTTATTATATATACGAGTTTTATGTGAGCAAAGCGTATGATGCTTGTTCAGCTATCAGATATTCATGTAGGATCTCAGTTTAAAAAAGATGTCTTTAACAAAGCTATAGAAGAAATCAACCGTTTGAATCCTGATGCTGTTATAGTTACAGGAGATCTGACTGAAAATGGCATGCTCAATGAATTTGAAAAAGCCAAGGAAGAGTTGAAGAAAATTAAGAACAAGAATGTCGTTGTTCTAAGCGGCAATCATGACTATAGAAATACTGGTTATCTATTATTCAAAAAACTCTTTCCCTCAAAAACAGTGCATGAATTCGGTGACGCTGTAATTATTACATTGGGAACTGCTAGGCCAGATAGGGATGAAGGTGAAGTTGGATACAGGCAGAACTTATGGCTTGGACGTACCCTTTCAAAATATACTAACAAAACAAAGATCATAGCAATGCATCATCATCTGATCTCTGTACCTGATACTGGTAGCGATAGAATTGTTGTTTTAGACGCTGGTGATGTGCTTCAGACCGCACTCACAGCAAAAGTTAACCTTGTCCTATGTGGCCATAAACACAGACCTTGGATATGGAACCTTGGTCCCCTGACACTTGCGTATGCAGGAACAGCGTCTTCAGAAAGAATGAGGGGATTCTTTGAAAATACCTACAACATAATAACTGTTGATAAAGGTAAAGTCAATGTTGATCTGAAAGTTGTTAATGGAGAAAGAATTCCTCTATATGATTTGGTAAAGAGACACGAGATCACTCAAGAAATCGAGTGATTACTGATTACATGTTAAAGTTAAAATTCTTGTTGATTGTTGCTAACCTTGCGCCGATGGGCACAGACAAGGAGCCGGGGTTTCGGTATTATCTATAATACCAGAACGGAATCTCCTAGCCTGGTAGGGAGCAGGCCTGCTAAATTCTGTGTAGAAAGTCTGTGGCCCGTATGGGCCTCGAGGGTTCGAATCCCTCCCCCGGCGTCTTTTTAATTAAAAAATTGAATATGGATTAGCATGAATCTATATTCAGAAAAAGGATGAGATTTGGTTGCTATGAGCTTTCTGAGCCTTCCGTATTAGCTTTATGCCCACCGCCGCGTATACCGAATACCACAGCGACAAATGCCACGAAGACTCCGGCCATCGCCCAGACATGTTCTATCATTGCTTCTGCCAATTTTTATCAACGAAACTATTGTTTTAACGAATATTAATTTTATGATATAAATTTTACATGGGTGAAATATTATGTGAATGGGCGTGAATCACACTAATATCATATTATTTACATCGTATGATATATAGAAAACATAATCATGTGTAGCGCTATACTAATTGTTCAATTAAATGTGCTATCTCAGACCTAGTTCCGGGAATTCCGCGAGCTTTACACCAAGATCTGTTTGCAGTGTTCTGATCCTAGTAGCATACTCCTTCATCTTCGGTTTGTCATTCTGTGCTTTTGCGATCTTGTATGCTTTCCAGGCCTTCTTCAATGCTCCCCATGTCTGACCTTTCGTAAAGTGCTTCTGACTCATGAAGCGAGTTTGCTAATGTCGAATATAACATTTCCACGTTCTCATTTTAAATAAATTAGTGAGCTAGTTGAACATATGTAATAAGAGATATCTATTACTTTTGTAAATAATTGTGTAAAAAGTAGAATATATGGTGAAAATTATGCATGGAATATCCTAGGCAAAATGAAAATAAAAAGATTAAAGGTTGGCTCACGATGTTACGTAAGCTCTTTCGCCGTGTTGCGCCAGATCTAAGCGTCTCTCTTCTTCCTTTGGTGTTACTCTTATTCCGCCTGGCCATATTGCGTCCATTATTTTCAGTATCAGCAATGTTATACCGAATGCGTATGCGATACTCGAAGCTGCTCCGATTGTGTTAATGCCGACCTGCTCTATATTGCCTTCCCATCCGCCTGCATATCCATTAATGTGCTCGTTTGCTAGTACGCCAGTCAATATTGCTCCAGTTGTTCCTCCCATACCGTGAACTCCCCATACGTCAAGTGCATCGTCCCATTTCCTCTTGTTCTTCAATACTACACAACCATAGCAAATTGTACCTGCAGCTATACCGATTATTAGCGAGCCCATTACACCAACGAAACCTGATGCTGGTGTGATAGCTACAAGACCAGCTACTGCTCCTGTTGCTGCTCCAGCTAAACTAGGTCTTCCGTTATGCGCCCAGCTCATTAGCATCCATGTTACTGATGCCATGGCAGTCGCTGTATTGGTAACTACGAATGCGCTAGTATCTACACCGTTTGCTGCAAGTCCACTTCCAGCGTTGAATCCGAACCAGCCAAACCACAGCAACGAAGCTCCTAACACTACCATTGGTATGTTATGTGCCTCCATCGGAACCTTACCATAGCCCAGCCTTCTTCCAAGAACCAATGCTCCAGCCAATGCAGCCCAACCTGATGTGATGTGTACGACTGTTCCGCCTGCAAAGTCTAATGCGCCAAGATCCATCAAGAATCCGCCGCCCCATACCCAGTGTGCAACTGGATCGTATACTACTGAGGCCCATATCGGTATGAATATCACCAATGCGCTGAACTTCATTCTGTCAATGAGTCCTCCAACAATAAGTGCTGGTGTGATGATTGCGAACATCGCTTGGAATATCATGAAGAGTTGATGTGGTATTGTCAAGCTCCCAAGTGGCGCCACATGTGAGACGCCATTCATTGCTGCATAT
>CAYJTD010000043.1:0-10569 GCA_964372525.1 uncultured Nitrosopumilales archaeon
GCATCGCGCACAAACATGCCATTGAATATACCTGCTTCTTCAGTAAACCTCACTTGGTCGTCTATCGGGTTGAATACAGGTATCTTTCTAGCATTGGCGATCTCAAAATCTTCTGCGCCGTTTGCTGGTGCTAGGTGCACTAGACCGCTACCAGTCTCTATGTCAACAAAGTCTTCTGCAACCACAATGTGTATTTTATCTGCAAGTTTCTTCAAGCCAGGAATCTGGTCAAGCAAGGGATGGATGTACTTCTTTCCATCAAGATCACTGCCCTTGATTTTCTTTGTTATAGAATGTTCTTTTATCTTCAATTCAGTTATTAACTGCTCAAGTCTGTTCTGGGCAACGACCCATGTTTCGTTATTAACATTAATGTAAAGATAATCAGCTTCAGGATTGGCTCCAACCATCTCGTCAGTAACAACTGTGAACGGCATGGTTGTCCATATGATAAGGTACGCATCCTCGTCAGTAAGTTTAACCTTGTAGTACAGCGATGGGTCTTCAACAGTTTCGTAACCTTGACTTACCTCTGCATGGCTTAGCGATGTCTGACAGCTTGGACAGTATGCAACTACTTGGAAACCCTCTGCAAGTATGCCCTGTTCCCATGCTTTTTTCAAATACTTCCACTCGCGTTCTATGTACTCATCACGGTATGTCCAGTAGGCCTTTTCATAATCGAAGGACATACCAAGCAGTGTATCTGCCATTACCCATTTTTCGTTGTACTTGTGAACAAGTTTCTTGCACTGTTTTACAATTTTCTCTATGCCTACATTCTTCAGGTTTTCTGCCTTGCTACCCGATAATCCCAATTCTTTTTCGGCCTGTAATTCAACCGGTAATCCCTGTGTGTCCCAACCCGCACGGAAGATAACATTAAACTTGCGTAGTGTTGAAAATCTATACCAAAGATCTTTCATGATCCTTCCCCTGATATGACCTATATGCGGCTCTCCGTTCATCGTGGGAGGACCTTCAACAAATCCTATCTTCTTTTTGTCATTTAGTTCATTGCTTAACAATTTGCGTAAATCTCTGCTCTTCCAATACTCTCTTGTACGTTCTTCTATTGATTTGGCGTCAAACTTTTCCTGAAGCTCCATTGTTGCAATTGCAATACAGGAAAGTTATATTAATTGTGTAGTTTAGGATTCTGAGGCAATTCGGAAGCTACACATGATTATATCAGAATAAGCCTATTGCAAAACCAACAGCCATAACTGCTAATACTAAAGCAGTGATCTTTGGTAGGTATTTGCTGTATTGTATAACTCTGTGCTGAATCTGTGTATATGCTTTCACAGCTACCATAGTTATTCCTATTAATGCCACAGTTACTGCGCTCGCATAAGCAATCATTAACATTAATGGATCAACTCCACCAACTGCTAATGCAAGAATGACAAACTCTTCCTCATGTGCGAATCCCAATACGAACGCAAAGCTAGCTATTGCCTTTAAACTGGGCAACGTTCTATGTTGATGTATATGTATGTGTGAATGAGAGCCAATTTCCATATGCAAATGCGCATGTTCATGTTCGATCTGCTCTATATTATTATGAAGATGCCCATGTTGTGTTTCAATCAAGTCCTCTCCCTTCTCTCTCCAAAATATGTATGCCAATATTCCTAATGCGATTGCAACACCGTACTGCAGGTAAAGTTGTGGTATCTCTATGAACATAGCAATGAAGACATATGCTACTACAACAGCTATAGAAGATACGAAATGAGCGCCGGCAATTATTCCCGAACTTGTAAAGCTACTGAGCGTTGGCTTTTTGTTATGCAGTGAGTACAGCATTGCTATTATCCATCCATGCGAGGGGTTTATTCCATGCAACAATCCAAATACTATTACACCGAGTAGTACACCATCTAGCACAAAACATTTTCAGAAAAACCATATCTAACTCTTACTATGCTTTTACGAACCTAGTTGAATTTCTTGTATCTAGCCCTTATCTTAATCAGGTCTAACCATTTGTTCTTTCCTATGGTAAATTTATCCCTGCAAGGTTAACCCATACCGCCTATCATACCTGGCATCCTTGGTGCTGTTCTATACTCTTTTGTTACATGAATACCGTTATCAGCGGTTACCGTGACATAATCGAGCTCTGCATCAGTTGGTGGTGAAACTATCTGTTTCTCTCCTGGTGGGAGTTTTGGTAGAGTAATCTTGTCATTGCCAAAATCAACAACAATGTTTGTCAGAGTGGAACGGCCAGTGTTGGTAAGAATAACACGGCCAAATTCCATAAGATCGGCCTGATCCTTGAACGCATCAACATCTAAAGCATACTCTTCACCAGAGTACTGCATAAGAGATAATGCCATTACTACTAGAGCGATACCTCCAGCGATGCCACCGATAATGTATAACTGCACAAATAAAAGATCTATAAACAGTGATTTAACAATTATGGCAATAAACGTAACAAATAATGCTGATAATTCGATTGGTTACAGAATCTTTGCTGCTCTTGCAGCAATTTGCTCTGCTACTTGGGATGTAGTAGCACTGCCTCCAAGATCGTAAGTAACGTACTTGCCTTCATTAATCACCTCTTCCGTTGCAGCAAATATTGCCTTTGTGATGTCCTTCTCACCAAGATACTCCAGCATCCATGCACCAGAAAGTATTGTTGCAACAGGATTCACTTTGTTCATGCCCTTATACTTCGGTGCACTGCCATGGGCAGGTTCAAACATAGCATAGTTATCACCTATGTTGCCAGAGTAAACATTGCCTATGGAACCCAAATGGCCCGATGCTGTCTCTGAAACAATATCCATGAATAAGTTAGTACTTACAAGAATGCACTGGTTGAACCGCTCAGGATTTTTTACCAACTGCTGACACATGTTATCTATGAAATATTCCTCTACCTCTATACCATTATGTTGTGACTGTGTCTTTGTTACAGCCTCCATGAATATACCGTCTGTCTCCTTCAAAATATTGCGTTTAGTTATTGCTACCACTTTTTTGAATCCTCGTTCTTTGGCAACCTCAAACGCTTTATTTGCAACTTTTTCGCATCTACCTCTTGTTGTCTTTCTAATTGCGATGGCAGAATTATCGCCGATTTTGAATTCAATGCCAGCATACAGTCCTTCCGTAGCTTCCCTTACACAAACAAAATCAAGTTTCCGTTCTGTATTACCATAGGACTTGATTGGCCTTATGTTTGCGTAGAGTACAAACCTCTGCCTTATGCTAACAGCAACGCTTCTGGGAGCAGTTGGAATGGGCACTGTAGTAGTTGGTCCTTTGAAACAAGCATCAGATTCTTCTAACAATTTCCATGTTTCTGGGGATATGTAGGAATCACCGCCGTGTTTCTCCCACCATTCAGAACCAGCATCACATTGTATCAGTTCAACTTTTGTGTTGCATGCTTTCAACACCTTTAGCATTGCATCAACAAGCTCGGGACCTGTGCCGTCGCCCCTGATAACAGCAGCTTTTTTGCCCAAATCGATCGTTTCCCGATCAGACGATATTTAAACCTATAATAATAAAATTAATCAAAATGATCTTGTGCTAACAGTCTGCCTTTTATTTGACAAGTAATCTGTAATTAGTAATCTATCAATGTTGGCAGGGTTAATGTAGTAAGACCTACCCTTCACATGCTTCTCCATATCATTAACGTAGCTCAGCAATGCATCTTCCTCACTAACCATCAGCGTGTCTATCTCTATACCTACACTTCTGCACTTTTTGGCTTCATTAATGGTCTTCATTCCAATGTAGGGATCGACCTGTCTGTAGCGGTAGCATAGATACACCTGTTCACCGCTACTCATATCCAGATTCATGTCCTGTTTTTTCTTCACCGTGTCAAGGGTATCATTGTCAGGTTTGTAGAAGTGAGAGTATGGTCTTGCAGAAAGTATCTTGTCCTTCTCATAATCATTATCGATAAAACATGCGCTGGGATGCCCATCGGTTACCAAAACGATTCTCTTATTCAGTGCGCCATCTCTCTGCAGTATCTTACTGGCTAGCCTGAATGCAGCTTGGTAGTTAGTATAGTGCAAAAAGTCATGACCGGGTTCAAAGGTCTTCAAATAAGGTATATCATGTGGCAACACCTTCGATGCAAGCGCACCAAAGCCAACGATATAGATTGAATCTGTTGGAAAGAACTTTCTATTCAGTACGTACAGGCTCCATAGAGCACGTTTTGCAGCTTCGATCCTACTTACGTCGCCCATAGTAGAGGAATACCGCATTGTTGAACTTAGATCTATACAGTATGCAATCGCGACCCTAACTTCCTGCATCGTTTCATACTCTTCGAAATCATCAATATCAATATCTAATGGAAATTTAATTTCGTTGGAATTCTTTACTGTACGTTCTACTGTATTAAGTAATGATTTTGGTACGTTAAGCAGACGTATATCATCTCCAGATTCATACTTCTTGCTCGTATCCAATACAGTAGTACCAGAACCCAACTTAACGGTCTCATGCAAACCAAGATCGCCGCTCTTCAATGCTTTCATTACATCCGTAAGAATCCTAGATCCTATGCTCATGAAACCCTGCTTGCTCAGCCACTTTCCTCCTTCCTTCAGGTAACCTTTCTGCGTAAGATATTTCACTATAGCAGGACCCTCGCCCTTGATTCCATCCTGCTTGCCAGGAGTACTCTCTTCAGATAATTCGTTTACATTGATACCCTCATTTGTGAGCAGTTCCTGCAATGTCTTCTCCAGTTCCTGTAACGACGGAGTTTTTTCCCTTATCGCTTCTCTTCCCATCGCAAGTAACAGTTTGTTAAGCACATCTCGAGATAGTTCCTTCTGCTCTTCCTCTTTGTCCTGGCTCTGATAATATACAAATTCCTTGTAGCTAGGTTGCGACATATCCCTTTTCTTTCTTATCCACTATCGCAGGTTTAAGCCAGCGTAGACCTTCCAAAACAATTTCAGTCGCGGATGCAGTGAATTCTCCGTTCAAATTATCACTCAACGAGATAATATCACTCTCAACGTTATATTTCTTCAGATCTTCTGCAAATTTCTGTTGGTCCTTCTTTATCATTTCTATGACCTGTTCTACCAGATTTTTTAATGTCGGGAATTTACTCAGCTGGCTTGTATAATCAATGGAACCTTGTTTATTTCCAAGTAAATTCTGTGCGACCTCAAACATTTTGTTATTGACAAATTCCTCCTTTAATTTTACAAGTCGCTCTTGGTCAAGACCTGTCACATATTCAAGTGCTGTTTGTTTAAGTGATTCTTCGATCAATGCGTTGAGGATATTAACTCTATTTCCTCTAGTATCTTCTACTTCAGATAATTCGAACTTTGCTGCTTGATGGATCGAATATATGTCACATGGTCTGGGAATTGCAGGCACGTCGTGATACAGTGTTCTAGTTCGCACCGCTTCTCCCATCAGTAATTCTAAACTATGAATGCTCATTCTTACACTCACACCCTTTTCCTTGTTAACATCTGGATGTTCTCTCGCCATGTGAATAATTCTGGCTAATGTCTTGAGTATGAATATTGGCACAAATGCCTTGTCATCATTAATTTTCGCTTCCTGCACCATTATTGTCATCTCTTGTTCAACGGTAGTTGGATAATGCGTATCGATATGACTCTTCAATCTGTCAAACAATGGTTCAATTATCTTCCCAGAGTGTGTATAGTCTATTGGATTTGCAGTTGCAATTATCCTTGTCTGCGGTTTGAAAATAACAGGATAAGCGCCAGTTGTAAATTTGCCTTCTTGCAAAACACTGAGCAAGGCAACCTGCTTTCTTGGATCAAGTACAGGAAGTTCGTCGATGCATAGTATACCATGCCTTGCCTGCAACAACTGGCCAGGAGAGTACGACTCTATATCGTAAATCTCCACACCCTTCTTTGCAATCTTAATTGCGTCGATCTGTCCAACAAGGTCTATAACAGAAATGTCTGGTGTTGCAAGAACGTATTTGTATCGTTGCATTCCGTCAACCCATTCGATTTTAGTATCTAGCTTGTTATTCCTGATAGTATTTTCACATTCTTTAGAAACGTGGAATTCTGGGGACGTTCTAGCGATCTCTTGATCTGTTACCATGGATGCAAGTTCCTCTTCTGGAATTGTTGTTGGAATATCATGGGTTAGTGTACCACGAACTGCTGGTATTGATGAAAGTAGATTCTTAGCAATAGTCTCTGCAAGTTTAGTCTTTGCCTGTCCAATCTCTCCGATGTAGATAACGTCATGACCTGCAAGAACAGCTCTGTCAGTAGCAGGGATCACATCTTCGTCAAAGCCTACTATACCACGATAAGGGTTTTCGTTACGCTTCCTCTTCGTAACAAGATTCCTTCGCATCTGCTCACTTACATTAACTTCTTTGTAGCTGATTTCCAGCAATTGGCCAAGCGTGTTTATTTCTTTATAGTCCTCAGGAACCCCTGGTTCTATTTCGGTGTATTTGGGCTGTGACGTGTAACATCTATGCACTAGCTCGTTAGCACCGTTATCTTTACTCATTACAGTAAATAGCTTTGTTTGTTACGGATTTAAATCTTATCAACTATTATCTGTACAGTTGAATAGTACTAGTTCCAATGAACCAATTTAATAAAAGCTAAGAGGCGGTTAATTGCCTAAGAATTAACTTTCTTATTTATTCAGGCAATTACCATTTTATACGTAGCATGGTTTTTATTGTGCTTCTTTGTCAGAAGCACTTGAATTGTCATCTACGGAATATAGGTACATAGTTAGAATTGCTGGCAAGGATGTTGACGGCGGCAAGAAGCTAATTGTGGCTCTGAGCGAAGTAAAGGGTATAGGATTTAACTTTGCACAAGTTTTGCTTAATACGTTACAGATCGATCCTGAGTTAAGGGTCGGATTTTTATCTGAAAGCGAAGTCAGTGTTATAGAAAACGGAATAAAAAATCCTGAAAAGGTCGGTATCCCACAATGGTTTTTGAATAGAAGGAAAGACGTGGAAAGCGGTACTACAGGACATATAATCACCACTGATTGGGATGTTGCGGTTCATAACGATATAGAACGTGAAAAAGGTGTTATGAGTTGGAGAGGATTCAGACATATGATGGGATTGAAGGTCAGGGGTCAAAGAACTAGAACTACTGGTAGAAAGGGCGGTGCAGTTGGAGTTAAGAAAGTTGGTAGGTTGATGCCGACAGCAGCACTAGGTGAAGCTGCAGAAGGAGAAGCTGCTGCTCCTGCTGGTAAAGAAGCCCCGGGAGCAAAAGGAGCTGCTGCTCCTGCTGGTAAAGAAGCTCCGGGAGCAAAAGGAGCTGCTGCTCCTGCTGGAGGAGCTAAACAACCAGGTGCTCCTGCAAAGGAAACTCCAAAGGGTAAAGAAGAATCTAAACCAGCAAAAGATAAAGGCGGTAAGTAATGGGCGATCCTAAACGACCAAAAAACCAGTTCAAGAAGCCTAGGAGACCATGGACTTCTGATCAACTTATGAGTGAATTACAAATTGTAGGTAATTATGGATTGAGAAACAAGCGTGAACTTTGGAAAGCAGAAACCGAATTATCAAGGATCAGAAAACAAGCAAGAGCTCTGCTTGCATTACCTCATGAAGTTAGACTTGGTAAGGAAGCTGAATTGCTCAATTCACTAATTAGATTGGGACTCGTGCAAGAAGGTGCTACACTTGATGATGTGTTAAACCTAACTATAGATACATTGCTTCAGCGAAGACTGCAGAGCGTAGTGGTAAGGAAAGGATTTGCCAAGTCGCCTTGGCAGGCAAGACAGGCTGTTGTTCATGGTCACATAACAATCAACGATAGAACGGTGAGCATACCAGGTTACATGGTAAAACGTGATGAAGAAAAAACTGTCTCTGTCAGAAAAAATAGTTCGTACAAGCCACCATCGGTAGCAAAGGAGGCACCTGCTGAAACGACTGTCGAAGAACCAGTAGAAGATACTGTTGAAGCTCCTACTGAAAAGGCGGTAGAAGATACTGTTGAAGCTCCAGCTGAAGAACCAGTAGAGAAAGAGACAGTGCCTGCAGAACAAGGTTAATTGACAGGTTTGTTCCGTTAACTGATGCTTAATTTTTATAATCGACAGACGGTTTTTTGGTTGTATGTGCTCTATCATTGCATATATGGGCAATAAAATAGCAGCTCCAATTCTTGTTAAAGGCCTTAAACGAATGGAGTATAGAGGTTACGACAGTGTGGGTTTAGCAACTATTTCCAAGAGGCAGATCCTAGTCAAAAAAGGTATAGGCAAAGTTGATGAGGTAAACAAAGCGCTTCATCTTGAAAAAATGAATGGTAATGTAGGCATCGGTCATACAAGATGGGCTACACATGGTGGTGTAACAGACAAGAATGCACATCCGCACCAGAACTGCAAGAATGATATTGCAATAGTACATAATGGCATAATTGACAATTATGATGAGCTCAAGAAATCACTGATAGCGAAAGGTCATAAATTCAAAAGTGAGACTGATAGCGAAGTAATTGCTCATATGCTGGGAGAACTTCTCAGCAAGAATAATGATACCAAAAAAGCTATGAGTAATGTTACCAAAAAGCTAAAAGGCGCATATGCTTTTGTTGCTGTTTTCGATGATGGTACACTCGCAGGTGCAAGGTATGATGAACCATTAATCGTTGGTGTTGCGCAAGATGGTTACTACATTTCTAGTGATGTTTTAGGTTTTATAGAACATACAGATCAAGCAATATTTCTAGATAATAATGAGATCGTAATTATAGACGGCAAGGATCTTGCGATATATGACGTCAACGGTTCCATGGTCAAGAAGCAAGTTACTCAAATAGCATGGGAGCTTGCAGATGCTGATAAAGGTAAGTTCGCCCATCACACATTGAAAGAGATTAACGAGCAAAAACTAACTATTGTAAAAGCATTCTCTCCCAATAAATCAGATTTACGAGAATTTGTAAAAGCGTTGACTGGTTCAAAAAAGATCCTTATAACTGGAAGTGGTAGCAGTTATCATGCGGCACTTATAGCAAAACAACTTTTCGCAAGATTCTGTAAACTGCAATGTGAAGCAGTTATTTCGAGTGAATTCCATGCTTCAATGCTTACAAGAGGTTCTATTCTCATGGCAATCTCACAGAGTGGTGAAACAGCGGATGTGTTGCGCGCGGTGAAAGCCGCAACAGCTGAAAAAATCAAAGTGCTTTCTCTAGTTAATGTAACTACATCATCATTGGCTAGAGCAAGTGATCTTTTTCTTAGCATAAACGGAGGTCCAGAAATTGGTGTAGCTGCCACGAAGAGTTTTACTGCGCAATTAGCACTAATTTACAGGATCACGAATGAGTTGTCTAAACATGACCTGCGCATAAGCGTCAATGATTTAGAAAAATCTGTAAACAGTATATTGAATAATTCTAAGAATATTAAGAAAATAGCAGACAAGATCAAGCACATAGGAAATATCTATGTGTTAGGAAGAGGTCTTCACTTTCCTCTTGCGTTAGAAGCAGCGCTCAAGTTAAAGGAACTGGTTTATGTACATGCGGAAGGCATCCCAGCTGGAGAATTAAAACACGGTCCATTGGCACTCATGGATGAGAATACTATTGTTATCATGCTGAATCCTGAGGACGAAACATATGAAGATACGTTGTCTAACGTGCATGAAATAAAGGCTAGAGGTGCTATCGTTGTAGGGATATCTAACGTTAACAATAGAAAGTATGATGAATGGATAAAAATACCTAAAGTTAACAAACTTCTGTACCCTATACTCGAAGTGATACCATTGCAGCTACTTGCGTATCATACGGCTGTAAAACGAGAAGCGAATCCAGACTATCCTAGAAATCTGGCAAAATCTGTTACCGTGAAGTAAACAGTTTAACAATTCTTTTTGATCTCTGTTCTTTTAATTACATGCAACAAGCAATAGCATGCAAAATAGCCTTACATTGAAACTTAACAATATCATAAAAGAGATGCAGGATGGTTTGGTTCCAGAGATGTTGGCTAACTGGTACAATATAATTCAGAGCAGAGCGCGTGAGCTGAGTCCTGCAGATTTGAGGGATAAGATAACTGTGGAGCAGGATTCTGTATTACCCATGAAGTTCAAATTAAACATCTCCAAGAGAACTGTCTCGTTTGTGATCAGTGCTATAGAACAAACACTGCCTGAAATGCCCTATTCAACCAGGCTTTACTTTGAGAAGGTCCAGGAAATAATACTGCAAGAGTTTACTAAAAGCAAAGATTAGCGCTCGATAGCACGTTCATATTCTTTTTCTATCTCATGCAGCAATCTCTTTCCATCTATCACACCATTGCTCTTTAGCATCGCAGCTATGCAAGCACCACCAGCACCAACACCCTCTTTTACAAAGCCATTTGCATATGCGCGAAGACCTTCCTTCCTTGATGCACCCAAATTCGGGTCGCATGAAAGTACAGGAATGTCAGCGATAGCATTGAGCAAATGATGAATGTCTGATGATCTGTCATCTGTAATGTATTTCGTAGTACCAACAACTATGTTATCGAGCGTGGTTTTATCGATCGCATTGATAACAG
>CAYJTD010000044.1:0-10296 GCA_964372525.1 uncultured Nitrosopumilales archaeon
TACCACCATCGCATCTATCATTATCAGCACCGCCATCTATTGCATCATTACCATTACCTCCGCTTATCCTGTCATCTCCAGCATTGTCAGTAGAGTGAATAAATGCTTTACAAAGGTATAAGTAAAACTTTTAAGCATGTTTTACTCTTCTTAAAGTATGAAAAAGACTGTCCGCGTATCTAGCAAGGGTCAAGTAGTAATACCTGTAGAGATAAGAAGGAAGTTCAATCTCAAGAAGATGGTTGCGTTTAAGGAGGAACGGGGAAGAATATACGTTGAACCTGTGATGACTATGGAAGATGCTTTTGGAATAGGTGGCAAAGGGATGTATGAAGTTGCTAGAGAAATAAGTAAAGATAGAATAAAGGAAATCAAACTTGAAGGATGATAAACTAGCTTTCGATGCTGGAGCTTTGTCTTTATACTACGCTGGCTATGAAAAAGTAAGACCTTATTTTAATGACGTTTCTTCCAAGCTCAAAAAGGGTTTTATGTCTGAAGTAAACCTTGCAGAATTTTATTATAAAACGGCAGAGAAGTTTGGGCTTGATACAGCTGAAACTTGGTACATGCTCACCAGAAGATCAATGATTATGCTTGTTGCTCCTAACGAAATGATAACAAGAGATGCGGCGAAATTAAAACTGAAGTATCATGGCAAACTTTCTCTTGCAGATTGTTTTGCAATATCTACTGCAATTAATAATCACTGTACATTGATTACAACAGATGCGAAAATAAAACCGGTTAAAGAGGTTACTACCGTGTATCTTTCACTTTAATTGTTAATTCACTATAGTGTTTGTAAATTCATGCTAATATTGCAGTTTACTCTTCGTCCTCGTCTTCATCTGACTCTTCTGTCATCTTTTGCTCACGCTCACAGTTGGTTATTGTATTGCTCTTCTCTAACTGGACACTTGCGTGCCAAACATAAAATTAGTAGAAATTGTATCAGATATCCTTAACAGCAATGCTTAACTTTCTGCGATGAACTTCCTGTCTTAATATATTGAGCTCATTGATCCTTGAAGCATCTTCAAAGGTTTCATCTTTCATGTTCAAATTAGATTCCAACTTCTTGATCTTATCGATTACTTCTCGATCAGAAAGTCTAGAGTAGTCTATAACCTTTACATCCACGTTCTTGGGTATACCATACTTCTTTCTTATTTCATCATTCTTTTTCATTTTATCACCCGTTGTATTTTTGGTATCAGCAATAGTATTTCTGAGAACCTTCTTATGAACTCTTTGTAATCTGAAGGTTCTTCTCCCTCAAGGCGAATATGCGTAGGAGGAGCGCTTTCAGAGGCTCCATGGTAGACTGCCCATTTCCTCTGTCTATCCAATATGTGGATAAATTCCGTTTGTAATAGGCTTCTAACCAAAAAGTATTTATTTTTTATGTAACAATAGTTAAATGTGAATTAACTATGGTTATACAAAATATACAGCTAGGCCCTCACGAAACGAGGCTTCTCTTTACTCTTGAGGAAAAAGGCATTAAGGTATTCACCCTCAGAGACGCAAGGAAAATACTTGGCGCTGGTGCCTCCGTGAAACATATCCTTATGAATCTGACCAGAAAGAAGCGGGTACAGAGAATAGAGAAGGGTACTTATCTGCTGGTTCCGGCAAAGGCTGGCTATGAAGGGTACTGGACAGAGGAAGCACTGGCCGTAATACCGCATATAATCGATGTATACTATGTTGGTTTCTTGACAGCTATGAACTATTGGGGTATGACGGAGCAAATTCCTATTATAGTTTTCGTGGCGACGACGAAAAGAAAGCGTGGTATGGAATTCGGGCATCAGAAGTTCAAATTCGTAACCTTATCTGATAGGAAGTTTTTCGGCTATGTTGAAGAAAAAAGGAATGATGTCGCATTCAATATATCAAGCAAAGAAAAAACGATAGTAGATGGTCTGATGCATCCAGAATACTGTGGCGGAATAGCAGAGGTTGTAAAAGCTATGTGGAATGCTAGGGAAAGCGTTGATTGGAAAAAAGTCCTAGAAACGGCTAAGAAAGTAAAGATGAGCGTCGTGCTCAGAAGGTTGGGGTACCTACTTTCGATACTGGGTATCCAAAGAAATATTTCATACGCTATACAAAAGGAAAAATTCATTGGATATCAGTTTCTTGATCCCCTTGCCGAGAAGAAGCGCATTGGCTATTCTGATGAATTCGGGTTGATAATTAACACTTCAAAGAAAGAATTGTTGAGATGGAAGGGATACTGATGAATCCAGATGAACTAAGGAAACTTGCAGGAAAATCCAAGATGCCTGTAGGCATGGTGGAGAAGGATTATGCTGTGACAGTACTCCTTTCCATGATTTCCCGCTTCCCAAAAATCTCAACCATGGCTTTCAAGGGAGGTACGGCTATCAAGAAGGTATACTTTCCTGAAGCAAGATTCTCGGAAGACCTTGATTTCACCTGCTCCAGAGATATTTCAAAGGGTCTTATCGACATGCTCAGAAGAGAGGCTAAACGCGCTTCTGACATAGAGTTTACTGGAGTAAAGTTAGAATCTTCAATTCACAAGTATGGGAAGAGAATTTCAGTGAAGTATAATGACTTTAACGGTCACCCAAACAGCATCAGGATAGACTTGCGCCTTGAAAAAGTAGTTAATGCAGTAAAGCAGCATGAAGTGATTCATGTCTATAATCTTGGAGAATTT
Source organism: uncultured Nitrosopumilales archaeon (assembly GCA_964372525.1). Taxonomy (GTDB): domain Archaea; phylum Thermoproteota; class Nitrososphaeria; order Nitrososphaerales; family UBA213; genus CAYJTD01. The sequence goes on from CAYJTD010000044.1 coordinate 2,696, forward strand.
ACCGTTCCTTCCATGCATATAGAAGAGATAATGGCTGAGAAAATCAGAGCAATCATATATTCAGGACAGCCACGCCATCTCTACGACACATGGTTTCTTTTCAGGAAGAAAGTTCATCCAGTTCCTGCACTTGTCCAGTGCAAAATAAAATCCTATGGAGAGAAGTTTGACATTGAAAAGCTAAAGGCAAGTATACAAGGAATGGAAAGAGAATGGTCTGTTGACCTGCAACCTTTACTTCCGCAAGTACAGTCATTCCAGAGCGTTGCAAGAAATGTGGCAAGGAAGATATCGAAGATAATGAAACAATCTTAGCAAATAGTCATCAAAAATGTTTGTTAAGGCAATACGTTCCAGAATGTCTTGTTTGCAGCATTTTGTGCTGTCTTTGGACTCGCTGATTCTGGATTTACTGGCGATGGAAGTGGTTGGTTGTCTCCTGATAGGTTGTAGGCTTCCAATGCATTCTTTACGGTTTTGATAGCATTTATGTTAGTTCCACTAAATGTCACCCTCTACGCTCATAAGATCTCAACCCTCATCTACCAAATACATGAATTCCTCAGGATGCATCCCAATGTCAGCTGCTATCTTGCGCAACAACCTTCTGTCGATCTCTTCCCTTGGATGCATGGGAACAGTTGTAGTGCATCCATCAGGATGCTTCAAGAATACATGAGAACCTTTTGTATGCCTTGCAACGAATCCAAGCTTAGAGAGGGCTTTGATGACATCCTTAGGTTTCGCTGGATGAAGCGACTTTCGTTGTCCACTCAAATCCTGATCTTCTTAAAAGCTATGAACTCAGGAATGTGCAGGTCTTTTCCCTCTGCTTCCAGGTAAAGCTGAATAACTTCTCTTATGCGCTTGTCCAATTGACTCAGTCTCTTTGCCTGTGTATGACATCCAGGTAACTCCACTACGCTTGCAACATAGTATCCATCTTCACCCTTTTCGATCGTTACGTGAAATTCCTTTTGACGTGTGACTGCCATAGATCACATAACTAAACTAACTAAGCGATATAATCTTTGTGAATGTTTCTATACTGTATTTCCTATAAGGTGAAGCCTTTCTGAACCCAGGCTATTATTTAGCTGGGTTTGCAAAATTATGGTAGCACGTTCCAGAATACTTTGTTTGCAGCATTTTGTACTGTCTTTGGACTCGCTGACCTTGGATTGAGCGACATCTGCAGACCATAATTCGTGGGCTTCGGAATAATCAATCCTTAGCGAATTCCACCCGGTCCATTACGACGGCGGTTCATAAATAGGGTTCCCACGTATAATATGGTGAAAGAAATTATCTGACTGGCATATCATATGCTTTAAATAGTAGGAAAGTAAGATATTCTTACAGGTAAGATACATGACAGAGGAACCAGAAATTACAACAGTGAGCGAAAAGGGGCAGGTAGTGATACCGCAGGATCTGAGAAAGCAACTGGGGATCAAGCCCAAGACAAAGCTCTTGGTATTCGGCAGGGGGGATACCATAATAATGAAGAGGCTGCATCTGCTGGATGTTAAGAAGGAATGGGAAGAGTTGCTCAAGGCAATAGATAGGAAGGGTTTGAGGATTACGGAGGAAAAGGTAAGGGAAGAAGTTCAAGCATACAGGAAGGAAAAGAGAAGCGGAAGGAAAAGATGATGCAATGGCAAGGGCTGTCTTGGATACTAACGTCTTCGTTAGTGCTCTGATTTCCGGAGGCAAGCCAAGAGAACTGCTCAGAAAGGGCATAGCAAACGAACTTACAATTGTAACTTCAAAAGAGATACTTGGCGAACTTGTTTCTGTTTTAAGCAGACCTGTGTTCGATATGAATGAAGACGAAATTCGCAGGATCATTATAGACATTATACAGATAAGTGAAATAATAACGCCAACATCAAAATTCATAGTCGTTAAAGAAGACCCAGATGACGATATTTTTCTCAATGTGGCGTACGACGGCAGAGCAGACTACATCGTCTCTGGTGACAAACATTTGTTGCTGTTAGGCGAATTCAAGGGCGCAAAGATAGTATCTGTTAAAGAGATGCTAAATATTCTGTAAGGGTAAAAGGAAAATTATTTGTTACACAAATTGGATAAGTTAGCCGAAATGGGTTGCTTGCAATTGAACGAACCATACGACAGTAAGAACAAGCATGTGATTTCAGAGTTCAAGATTCCTAGACACTACGGTCTTCAAGGAAATATGCTATACTACGTATATTTGAATAATGGCTACTATAACAAGTTCATAGAATTTGATGAAGAAAATTATGTCATAAAGTTAACAAACCTAGTTGATAAAACGCTCAGAAAGGGTCGCAAAAATTTGTCAGGGCAAGACGTTCCAGAATACCTTGTTTGCAGCATTCTTAGATGTCGTTGGACTCACTGATCCAGAATTCACTCCATTCAAGGATCGAAATGAAGAGTGAAAAGAAAGGAATCCTGCATCATACGCATGGCATGTTAAACTCTAATGAAGTGGAATCAGGTTCCCATCAATTTCGTTTTCAAAATTAATTACTTATTCATCATCTTCGTCTTCTGGCTCTTCGTCTTCATCCTGCTCTTCCGTCATGCGTTGCTCACGTTCACGGTTGGTTATTGTATTGTTACCTGATCTCTATGTGTTAAAACTGTGTTTATGTTTGTTATGGCTATTACAAGACGTTCTACAAAAGAACGAACGCTAGAGAAATTATTGCGTAAACCAAAGAAGGTAGAGATTTCTACTGAAGAGTTTTACAGATTCAGGCAAAAAACTCTTTAACCAAAAAAGACGGCGAGAGTACCAGAAGTTCTATATTTGAAACATGTGTCGAATACGGTAGTTATGATAGTGTTTTTATTCTCAGCCCCTTCTTCCATATACCTAATTTTTTGAGTTTCACCACAAATTTCTTCATTTGCTCACTTGTCAGCATTATTTCACCACAATTTCTGCACTTCAGGACGTCATGTATGACGATGACTTCGTTTGTTGTATCATAATATGTATCCTCGGCATCTTCCATGATGCCACCGCATGAAAAACATTTACTTGTTTTTTGCTTTCTTGATCGCAATTCTACTAGTTGTTTTATGTATGGATAATATAAGAATATATTCCTTATAATCAATGAATTTGACAGTAAATAAAGTTCGGGAATTTTTATGCGAGGGCCAGTGATGTCAGGTAATTCACTTGTAATTCGTGTACCAAGGGAAATAGCGAAATCACTGAAATTAGAAAAGGATACTGATATTACGATCTATCCAACAGAAAAACGCAAGCTGATTGTTGAAATAGAGTAGTGATAAGAAGTATGGTATCAATCAACTAGCTCAATGAATTCTTCCTTTGTGAGACCTGCCTGTTGTATTATGTCAAGTAAGGTGCCAGGTTTGATCTCATCATGTCTGGGAATAATTGTTCTTCGTTTGCTATCTGCATTCGCCATAGAAATGTGACTGCCACGCTGTCGTAGCACAACAAAACCTCTCTTGCTTAGAGCTTTAACAACTTCCCTCCAGGAAAGGACGGGTAATTTCTTCTCAGACAGTTATCTCTACCACTTCTCTCTTTTTCTTGAGGCGTTTGAGCTCATCTGGCCATGTTTCTATGTAGAGCTCGATAGCTTCCTTAATGTTCTTCAGGGCTTCCTTCTTTGTATCCCCTTCACTGATAGCCCCAGGAAGTTCAACACATCTAACTGAATATCCGCCAACATCTTCTTTTCTTAGAATAACTGTAAACTTGATTCCACGAACTTTGGTCTTACTCATCACCCTATCTCCTTACATTAACTAAATAAGTATATTGTACTTCTTATCTGGTCTATTCTTCGTCCTCGTCTTCAGGCTCTTCGTCTTCTTCTGACTCTTCTGTCATCTTTTGCTTACGCTCACAGTTTGTTATTGTATTGTTACCGCTACCACCATCGCATCTGTCAGCACCATCACCGCCATCTATTGCATCATTGCCATTTCCGCCGCTTATCCTGTCGTCTCCCGCATTGTAAATCTGGGCATGCTCTGTAAATTTGACATATACTCTAATTCGTCTTCGTATTCCTGAATCTAATCCCTATTCATATCATCTTTGCTACTTATGGAGTTTCAAAAACTCTTCTCTAGTTAATCCTGATTGGGCTATTATTGAAAGAAGAGTTCCTTTCTTTATCTCCTTATCTCTGGGAATTGTTACTTTGTTGCTTCCATTAGTCATAAAGATATGACTTCCTGTCTGACCTGTTTGCCAGAAACTAGCTCGTCTTAAGATCCTTAATACATCTCTCCAAGAGAGAACAGGAAGTTTAGATGGTAACTTCGATCACTTTCTTACTTTTCTTAAGGTCGCGTAACTTTCTCTTCTCCTCTGGAAATGCTTTGAAGTAACCGTCAACAGCATCATTAACTCTTTCCATAAGCTTCTTTTCTGTATCTGCTTGAGTGATAATCCCAGGGAATTCTATACATTGTGCACTGAACCCTTTATCTTCTTTGCGTATTGCAAATGATAACTTGTTCTTTTGGCTCATTATGAAAAAAGATAACGGCTGGTTATATATCAACTATGCTGTCGGATAATATATGTGCAAATACGCTTTGATTGTAAGATACCTATACTCCACTCTAACTATATAGATGTCAGGCCTCTTCATCTTTTTTTATGAATAATAGAAAACAATTAATTCATATAGTTGAAGGCATTTACTTCTGCAAAAGCAGTGAGAAAACAGGCAGAAAACGCATGAGGGCCATGGTAGACTGCCCATTCACTCAACCTGTCTTTAGTTTTCAGGCATAGTACTTTAATCTTGTGTCGAACTGTTATAACTTTTACAGATTTTCTACAATTTTAGTTAGTGCTAATTGCGGAATATCGGTTCAAAATTGCAACGCAGCTAACATAAAAACAACTGAATAGTTAACTATTATCGATAATGCAGATAACAGACATAATAGAGTTTATCTATGGAAGGGAAAAAGTGAATTTAAAAGAGTTAGCCAGCTCCATTAATATAACAACCGATGAAGCCTATCAGTTTGTAAAGACATTTGAAAGGTACAAGTTCATAGAATTTGATGAAGAAAATGATATCATAAAATTAACAAACCTTACTCACAAAACGCTCATAAAGGATCATGGACTTTAAGCTTCGTATTGCTTATCTTTTTCTCTTACACTCTTATCAATGAGGTTCTTGCACTGCCTCATGAAGTTGCGACCTTCATCAGTTATGTTATACACTTTCTTTCCATCTTCATTATCAGTCATGGTAACAAGCCCTGTCTCAACAAGGAAGTTAAGGTATAATGAAGCACGATTAAAGTTCAATCTAGAACCATAGATGAGCCATGTTTTATTTACTGATCCACCATACGATTCTATAACCTGCAATAGATCATTTACTATACTGATGAAGTTTCTTCTACTGGTAGTTACTACCAAAGCCTTATCTGGCTATAGATATGTTTGAATGCATATAAGTTATCAGAATTTTTATCGTTACAATTAATTATTGCATCGCATTATATGAAAATTCTCGCTCTTAATTTGAGCCTAGTTATACTATTTTTGCAGTTTGGAATTTTTTGTACAGTTGGAAGTCAATTATAATGGTCGTAAAGATGAATTTATATAATTTTATTTACTTTACTTTAAACCAAATCTGGTTTTCTTGCTCATTCGCTTCAACAGTTCCTTCTCGATTATATCAATAAACTTGCGATCCTTGTCAAACACATGCTCGCAGCGTGTCAGAAAACCATGCACCGTTATAAGATCAATATCGCCAAGTACCCTTACACCCTTCTCTAGGAACTCGGAGAAGGCTACCTGTTCCTCCTCATACAAGGCAACGTCGAATTGTACATGTTTCATAGTTAAGTAACATAGTTATTTTGATAATTAAGCCCATTGAGTCTATAAGATTAAAATCTTGAAAATAGAAAATGATAATGGAATAGTTGTTCTACAATTGCCAAAAATTATTACAAATTTCTTGTTTATTTATCTAATTGTACCCATGTTAACAAAAGAAGTCATGTTTATTCGGCTAGAAATATTCAGCAAAAAAGTTTTGGTCTTGTAATATAATGTGCAATAAATTAGTTAGTTGAGGCATGGGCATAATTCATCATAAAAAATTTTTGATTTATCTGCCATCTGTTTCAACATCTGAGCATATGCTTTAATGCTCTTAACGGTCTTCCTGTTAGATGATTATAGTAGACCATCAACTGATACAGCAGAACATACAGCAACACTATGCTCCTTACCTTATAGTATCCTCTTACTGGCAATGGATCTATATCGAATATGTCCTTGATTTGCTCTATCAATGGTTCCACGCTCACACTCCTGAGAGAGTATACCTGCTGCCCGAATTCCGATTGATACAGTTGCAGCAACGCCAGCCTGTCATGGTCTGTAGTATGCTCATACCTTTTCAATGGGAATAGTAGCAGGAACCCCCTCTGTCTGCTATAATCACATAACTTGTGATCGTCATACCCTTCATCAGCAACAACGTACCTTATAGCTCCAGACAATGATGGTGATGGAGAGGTTATGCTTTGATACATATTGTTATCAGGTATGTTTGCTGTAGTTACATCTGCAGCTAATGGAACTATCAATGAACCAGTGCTGCATGAGATATGCATCTTGTATCCGAATATCCATCCCTTCGTTCTGCTGAATCCCCATCTTGCATCTGTATCTATGCCAGAGCGTGGAACCTCGTTCTTCTCCATGCTTGATCTGTGCCACACATGACCTTTTGCTTTCAACAAGGAGCTATCTACAGCTGCTACACATGAATCCACCACGCCTTCCCTTATGAATAACAGACCCATAGCATCTATTCTTTCTTTGATATCAAACGATATTGTCTTGAACCTCCTATCGAATGTTCTTCTATCCGGTAATCTGTCTAAACCGCAAGCTCTCATCAACTTCATGCTGTATGGAAGATCGTTAGAGAAGTATTGATGCAGTGCGTTATTACTTGGTATGCTCAGCCATATCCTTACAATGAAGCACCTTAGCATTACTGTAGGAGAGTAATAGTATGGCTTGCCCCTCTTCTTGACAGGTTTTGGGCAAGGGATCAAACCAATTAGACATAATATGCCAATAAGGAATGATTCTGATTTTATCCTGCTAAGGAAACATTCCTTCTTGGGATTCATATAGCAATGAACCTTCCAAGAGGAAGATCCTTAGCCTTGTATCTCAATCAGATTTTGCATTATAGTAAAATACATTGGAATTATGCCCAACCCTCAAATAGTTAAAGACAATTAGATGCGTATGTGTGGAAAAAAATACTTGTGCCGCATGATGGATATGAAATGTCTGACAAAGCTCTCAAATATGCAATAGAGATTGCCAAGGCAATGCATATGGAGATAATACTACTAAGAGTTGTTCCACATGTTATCGATGGTTCCAATATTGTATTTCTTAGTGATAATGAACGAAAGAGAATTAGCAGAGAGATTACACGGACAAACAAGCAGATACAGTCACAGATCTATAGCAAACTTGCAAAGCAACTGACTGCATGTACTTCAGAAGGTGTGAAGGCCTCAAGAATGGTAGTGATTGGAGA
>CAYJTD010000045.1:0-2482 GCA_964372525.1 uncultured Nitrosopumilales archaeon
TCATTAACATCACTGACCTTTTCAGTTGCAATTATAGCTTCAATCCTTTTCATAGGTACTATACGTAAATTAAGCGATATAAGTTTTACAAACTGAATTTAATGTGTAATTTAATATATCTATAACCTGTTACTATAATGTAATTATCATAAAATTATCCAATTTGATATGAGATTGTGAGCGAATAAACCCGCCTATATCTATCCCTCCATGATTTACGCTCATATTAGCTAGGAATACTGATCCAAACAGGATCAAATTCTAAGGTATTGTAGTTGGTTGTATCAGTTGATTAGTAACAGCAAAAGTCAGTAAGAAGAGGTAGATGAAAACCAAAAATTTATTTAAAGACAAATACGATTGCTCACTGTGGAACATTGTTTAGAAAAGTAGGTGCTATAATACTTCTGGTCTCTGATATGCAACACTCTATTGATTTTTATCAGAATACGCTAGAATTGCCTGTGAAAAACAAATCGCATGAATGGGTGGAGTTCTTCAAAAATGGTACTACCATAGCACTTCATCCCATGAAGAAAAAATTGCAGGAAAAAGCTGCGTCGAAGGTAGGTGTATTGGTTGGTTTTATGGTACACGACATGGATGAAACATGTGAAAAGTTGAAGGCAAAAAATGTGAAGTTTATCAAAGAACCAAAGGATGAAGCGTTTGGGAAACATGCTATAGTAGCAGATCCTGATGGTTATATGATATCCATAGCGCAATTGACTGCAAAAACTACAGAAGAAATAGATCTGTTTGGCGCACTTGGTATAGAATAAGGAAGAATTAAACTTGTATTGATGTGAGTCATATGGCAAATAAGCAGGAAAGGAAAAAGATTCTCTCTAAACCTATCAAAGCAATAGATCTGGAGGAAGTTAAGACTATACTTGATCTGGTTGAGAGTTTTAAAAATACATCAATACAGGCTAGAAATTTAGGAAAATGCTTTGAAGTTTATGAAAATATGCTTTTGGATAAGAATAGGCCTACTGTTATCCTAGGTTTATCTGGACCACTTGTGGCTGCTGGTTTACGCAAAGTCATTCGTGACATGGTGCACCACAACTTGGTTGATGTCATAGTTTCTACTGGTGCTGTTATGTATCAGGATCTTTACCAAGCAAGGGGTTTCAAACATTATGTTGGCTCTCCTGATATGGATGACAAGATCCTTCGCGATCATATGATCGACAGAATTTATGATACGCTTGTAGATGAAGAAAAATTTGAGGAGACTGATCGCATTATTGGTAAGATGATAGATAATCTTAAACCAGGAAACTATTCTTCGCGAGAGATCTTATCATTTCTGGGTAAAAATATTGGTAGCGGTGATGAAAATTCAATACTTTATACCGCATACAAGAAAGGAGTGCCAGTATTTTCTCCCGCATTAAATGATAGTTCCATAGGGATAGGATTAACGCTTTACTATGAGAGACATAATGGTAGTGAAAGAATCACACTCGATTCATTAAAAGATAACCATGAGCTTTTGCAGTTGGTTCTAAAATCCAAAAGAACCGGCGTTATGTTTGTAGGAGGGGGAGTACCGAAAAACTGGGTAAATGATGCTGTTGTTATGGCAAATTACGCTTATGGAAAAGAAATTGAAGGCCACAGTTATGCATTCCAGATTACCACTGCAAGTCCTGCAGATGGAGGGTTAAGTGGTAGTACGTTGGAAGAAGCCCAGTCATGGGGAAAGATATGGAAAAAGGCTACCAAGGCTACTGCGTATATTGAAGCTAGTATAGCGTTACCTCTAATTGTTGGCGCTGTGTTACAAAAAGGATTGTATAAAGGCAGGAAGAAGATAAATTTCGTATGGGCGAATGACTCGGTAGAAGTAAAGTATGGCTGATCATAGCTATTGTATTGACTAACTATAAAGAAATAAATTTTCCGAATCAATAATTACATATACCCTAACTAGAGCAGTGCTGTATGTTATGGTAAACTGTCCTACTTGCAAACAACATGTGAATTATGTCTATCTTAGAATAGATAAACCGAAGTGTGAAGATGGACATCCGCTTGGTAGATGGGTTATGTGTAAAGGATCTAAAGGCAGTCATGTATTTTTGAGCCAAAACGATAATGATGCATGTCCTGCGTGTGGTGAGAAAAATAAGACAATTGCACAGAAAGGAATGAAGGTACAATGCATGAAGGCTTATTCTGAAGGTAAGACATGCCCGACACCAGAATATACATGGTTTGTTGATGGACCACCTTGCAATTTGAATCACATCGATATAATACTGGTGAAGTAATCACATGCTCATGTCATGTGTGAACTGCATGAAGAAGACTGAACACCAAGAAACTAAACCTGATTTCTGGAAATGTAAGGAATGTGGTTTGGAAGCATGGCGAACGCCAGAAGCAGAAGAATAATTATCTTTTTATTCAAGACAAGTTGCTCTACCATTTGAATGGATGCTAAACCGATTGTTATCACCATAGATGTGGC
>CAYJTD010000045.1:2492-9873 GCA_964372525.1 uncultured Nitrosopumilales archaeon
ACAGGATACCATGACAATTATTATTCAACGATCAAAACGTGTACCAGAAAAGATTTCTGTTTGGCTGAAAGATTACAAACTTGGTGACGTTAACCTTGAAGAGGCTATCAGGGTGATTATGGAACAGGTTACAACAGCATTGAAGAATACTGGGTATGAAGTTAAAAAAAGAGTGCCACAAGTCGGCGATAGTGTTTCCTTCAAAAAATCTATAGCTGACATAAAAGCTGGTGATAAGGGTACGATCGTAGCGATAGAGTCTGATAGACCGTATCCGTACATGGTTAAAGTCAATGAAACTGAAATATTTGCTAAATTGGATGATTTTGAATTATTATAAGTAAAATAAACAACTGCTTGTGAAAATATTAGAAAAAGAATTTGTAAATGTATATGAAAATCTAGTAATTTTACAATGAAGGTTTGATCAGTAAGTTAGTTTCATATTACCTTAAATCATCCTTGAGAGGACATGCACTCATGAGAAGTGAGACATCGCATGAGACGAATAAGACATTAAATTCTGAAGTAGCGTCAGAACAAAATGTAAAGAAATATTGTCCGCATTGCATGGGAATGGTGTTCTTCGCTTCCAATAAGAACGCCTGGGAAGTTGATACATGTGATGGCTGTGGACAAGTATCAAGAGTCAAAAGAAAAATGGTTGATAACGAATGTGATGCCAGGACGAAGGAAATATTATCTAAAGTTTATTCTAAAAAGGAAGATACATGTAAACGAAAAGGATTCTGGAAAAAACTAGGAGAGACAGTTACACTGTCTCCGTAAAACAAATTTTTGACGTAGTAAAATTATAGTTTGGTTATTGATTGAAGATTAAATCATATACGTAATGCGGGAGGTGGGATTTGAACCCACGGACCCCTAAGAGACGAGGTCTCCCCAAATGTATCTGAGCCTCGCGCCTTTGACCATGCTTGGCAACTCCCGCATCGAAAGATGCTTTAATTATCTGGCATAATAGTATTTCAGAAGAACGCCTATTATTCGAGAAACTTTTGCAGTTTGTACTGATCGCCAAATTTGATATTGAGGTTAGAGATGATGTCTGCTGCTTCAACAAGTTTGCTTATCCTGATTATCTTTGAATCATTGACGTATTTGTTCCATGGCTGGTCGTACAGCAAAACATTTCTTCCCTTTGAAGCCATACTTACCACATTGTGCGGTGAATCGTCTATGAATACGTCATAATCCAAGTTAGCCTTCTCTCTTCCATCGGGTACTGCCACATATTCGTTGTATTTTATGTGATTATGTTCTAGCCAGTTTATCACATGCTTCGTGCTTTCTTTATCTCTTGCAGTAACAATGTCAACATTACCTATGGAATGCAATTTATCTACGGCGTTGGACATGCCTTGTTCCATCGGCGGTACGTCCTTCCATTGCGACCAGCAATTTGACAATTGGTGATAAAACTCTAACTGGTTTACCCCTAGCTCTTTCCAAAAATCCCAATTTTTTATGGTTTCCTTCTCTATAGACTTGTCATGTTTTTTATTATATTCATTTATCCATACTAGTATAATATCTGCTAGAACACCGTCAACATCTAGCGCGATCTTCATCGATTTCATGCTGCGTTGAACATATTTAGAGGTTTACTCACTCGATCTTTATTGATACGCCAGATTGTTTCTTACCCTTTCTTTTGAGAGTTATTTCCAATATACCATTTCTGTAGGTTGATCTAGCACTGTTTGGATCTACAGCGTCTGGCAAATCTATCTCTTTTTTGTATTTCCTTGCTTGATCAGTTGTTTGTATTGTTACAGTGTTTTCAGTTGCATTGATCTGAATGTCTTCCTTACTGGCTCCAGGAATCTCTGCAACTACTTTGATTTCGTCATCTGAGCTGATGATATCAACCATAGGTTCTCTTCCTTCCTTCAGCGCAATCTTGCCCTCTTTATCTACTGAGGGTTTCATGTTACCGAATTCTCTTACAACAGGTTTGCCATCAGGACCTATTGTTACAGAATATCCGTACACAAACGGCCCCCATTCCTTGCGCACCGTACCATCTGGTAATTTGCGTTCTCTAACAAGTTCCTTTGGGAAATTTCCTTCAAACGTCTTCATACTTTCTTGGAACATTCTTTCCATTTCCTTCATCATTTCCTCGATCTCCTGGTCCCATGGACCTAGGAATGTTCTCATGCGTCTCCTAAACCAATCATCCCATGTCATAGTAATTAAGAACAAAAACACAAATAAAATTTTAACTCTTATTCTTCACTAAATTCCTTATCCAAGTCTTTCAGTAATGACTTCTGTCTGTCACTCAGCTTTGTAGGAACATGCACGTTAACTCTAACCAGTTCGTCGCCCTTTCCATAACCGCCATACTTTGGTAGTCCTTTCCCCTTTATCCTTAGTATGGTATTTGGCTGTGTTCCTTGAGGGATTTTTAATGATGTATTTCCATCAAGTGTTGGTATCCGCACTTCAGTACCCAAAACAAGTTTCGAAAACGGCAGTTTCAAATCGTATAGTACATCGCTATTAGATCGTTCGAAAATCTCGTGAGGTTTTATTCGTATTTTTATATACAGATCCCCGCTAGCACCACCGTTGGATGGCTCCCCTGCACCTTCGATCTTAAGCATGTTTTCATCCTCTACCCCCGCTGGTACCTTGAATCTGAACTTCTGTGGTTTTCTTACATGACCACTACCATCACATGCCTTGCATGGTTTGTCAATTATCACGCCTTCACCTCTGCAGGTTCTGCATGGTTCTACCGTAACAAAAGTGGAGAACCTTGATTGGTTCATGACATGTCTTACCTGACCCTTGCCATTGCACATAGAACATTTTCTGGGTTTTGTTCCGGGTGCGCTACGAGAACCTTTGCATTCATCACATTTCGCAGTTTTGTATAACTCAACCTCTTGTTCTACACCATGCAGAACATCTTCCAGTGTTATCTCAGTTTCATAAACAATGTCTTGACCTCTTCTACTCCTACCAACTCCGAAACCGAATGGCTCGCCTCTGCCTAAAAATGCGTCAAAAATATCTTTGAATCCAAAACCGCTGAAACTGAAACCTATGTCCTTGAATATTTCTTCAAAATTGGCTTCTGATCCTCTGAAGATATCTTCTGGACTTGCATATCTGCCAGAAAGACCGTCATGACCATACGTATCATACAGCTGTCTCTTTTCTGGATTGGATAGAACTGCATACGCTTCTGAAATCTCCTTGAACTTCTCTTCTGCATCTGGTGATTTGTTTCTATCAGGGTGATACTGCAATGCTAACTTTCTATACACTTTCTTGATCTCATCTGCGTTTGCATTCTTTGATACGCCTAGAACTTCGTAATAATCTCTCTTGCTGCTCATTGCTTACCCTGCTGGCTTGATTGACCTTGACCTTGTCCCTGTTGGCCTGTCTGACCCTGACTCTGACCCTGACCAGCACCTGCAGCCTTGCCAGCTGCTTGATAAACTTGAGTGCTGACCTCACCTAAAATATTCTTCAGTTCCTGAATCTTTGATTTCAAGTTGGCGGTATCAGTGCCAGTAAGCGCTTCCTTCAGTACAGCAACAGCTTTGTTGATCCTTTCCGTCTGCTCGCTCGTAATTTTATCTTTAAGATCCTGTTTGACCAGTTTTTCTGCAGTATAAATCAGATTGTCAGCTTCGTTCCTTGTTTCTGCTTCCTCTCTCTTCTTTTTATCCTGTTCTGCGAACTGCTCAGAATCCTTCTTTAGTTTCTCTATATCCTCTTTCGAAAGTTTTGTAGTCGCCGTTATCGTTATCTTCTGCTCCTTTCCAGTAGCCAAGTCCTTTGCAGATACGTGTAGTATTCCATTAGAGTCTATATCGAACGTAACTTCTACTTGTGGTACGCCTCTCGGAGCAGGTGGTATGCCGTCAAGGTTGAACATTCCTAACGATACATTGTCAGATGCCATGGGCCTCTCTCCCTGCACCACATGTATGGTAACAGCAGTTTGATAGTCTGCAGCGGTTGTGAATATCTTGCTCTTCTTTACAGGTATGGTTGTATTGCGCTCTATCAGTGGTTCACGCAAACCACCAAGAACCTCTACACCAAGCGTTAACGGTGTTACATCTAAAAGTACGATATCCCTTGAAATATCACCCGCAATAATTGCACCCTGTATAGCTGCACCAATTGCTACTGCTTCCATTGGATCTACACCCCGTTCTGGTTCCTTGCCCATTACATCCGCCACAAACTTGTGCACTATAGGCATACGCGTAGGTCCTCCGATTAGAATAATTTTGTCAACCTGATCTGGCTTGAGCTTTGCATCTTCTAATGCCTGTATCATTGATGAACGGCAACGCTCAACTATAGGTCGAATAATCTCTTCCAGTTTTGAGCGCGTAAGCTGCATTGCGAGGTTTTTGGGCGCATTGGTTGCCTTATCGTATGTAACGAATGGTAAATTAATTTCTGTAGTAACAGTTGATGATAATTCTATTTTCGCCTTCTCTGCAGCCTCCCTTATCCTAGTCATTGCAGTTTGATCATTGCTTAGATCAATCCCACTCTCTTCCTTGAACTTGTTAACTACGAGATCTATCAGTACGTTATCCATATCTGTCCCGCCAAGCTGCGTATCACCTGAAGTGCTCTTCACTTCAAACACACCCCCGCCCATCTCCATTATAGTAACGTCTAGAGTACCACCTCCAAAATCGAAAACCATTATCTTCAGGTCTTTCTCAGCTTTATCAAGACCGTATGCAAGTGATGCCGCTGTTGGTTCGTTGATTATCCTTACCACTTCAAGGCCAGCAATGGTGCCTGCATCCTTCGTTGCCTGCCTTTGGTTATCGTTAAAATATGCAGGGACGGTTACTACTGCCTTATCTACAGTTTCGCCCAAAAAAGCCTCCGCGTCTTTCTTGATCTTCTGCAGTATGAAAGCTGATATCTGCTGTGGTGTGTATTCCTTGTCATACACACGAAACTTGAAATCCGTTCCCATCTTACGCTTAGCAGCAATAACTGTGCCTTCCGAGTTGGTTACCATCTGTCTCCTTGCAGGTTCACCGACTAACAACTGCCCATCTTTGGTAAAAGCAACTACAGACGGGAATGCCTTGCCACCGACAGTTGTGCCTTCAACAGCAGGGATAATCGTAGGTTTGCCTCCCACTATAATAGCTGCCCCAGAATTACTTGTGCCTAAATCTATGCCAATTATCTTACCCATTCAGATCATCCTCCATTAGATTTATCATTAGTTTTTCTTGAAACTTCTACTAAACTAGGTCTTATTACTCTGTCGCTCAACATATATCCTTTCCTGATCTCAGTAGTAATAGTGTTCTCTGGATATTCATCATTATCTACAAACGATACAGCCTCGTGAATGTTCGGATCGAATGTTTTCCCAACTGTGTCGATCTCCTTAACACCTTCTTCCTTCAAAATACTGTCAAGATTCTTAAGGGTGGATTCCAATCCATTGACCAATGCTGCATTGTCACTGCTTTTTGCAGTATCGATTGCACGCATAAAATCATCCCGTAAATTGATGAGTTTAATTAAAAATTTTTCAACCTCTCTTCTTACTACTATTTGCGATTCTCTTTCGAGTTGTTTTCGATAATTGTCAATCTCTGCAAGTTTGTACTTGTAACGTTCCTCAACGCTGCCTTGCTCTTCTAATTCCGTCTTCAGCATTTCAATTAATTTTCTATACTCTTCAACTCTTGCTTGTTCTTTTTTTAATTGCTCATTTAGCATTTCTATTTCTGTGTTAGCATCATGATTGGTTTCAACCAAGCCAATCACCATCCATACTTATTACAATAATATAACGCCTTTCGGCAGTCCTATAAGCCTATCCCTGCAGTACAACCTCACATAGAGGATTTGCTTTCACGAGTATCATATCAGACTTTGGCCCAACCTTGGTAACTGTTTCATAATCATGTTTGGAGCATGCTATGGTGATGGTAGTTTTATCTGTGTGGTAAATGTCGAAAGTTCCGCCCTGATGCCTTTCAACATCACCTATGTAGTCCTTCAATTTTAATTCAAGAGTGGTAAGCAGATCCAACTTGTCTCCACGCATCTCGTTTACATCGATTGTCCATGCGATGACAACCTTTGTTTTGCTGGCCTTTAGCTCCTTCTTCTTAAGTATCTCGCGAATCTGATCTATTAGGTATTTGACATAACTTTCTATGCCTTTTATGCTTCCATTAACCAGATACATCAGAGGGCCTGTGCCTTCAAGAGAAGAACTTATGCTGCGTAGGTCGAACAAGCCATTCGTTATATCGTCTACGTACAGTTCCCTGAACTCCTCCTGATCCAGTTCTTCTCTTGCAGCAGGATCCTGTACCTGCTTGCACATCTCAAATATACTTGCAATGTATGAATAATGCGCCAATACACGTATAGCATGCGTAAATTCTGCAGAACCAAGATCAACGAATTTCGGTTTTCCTTCAGAATCCTGTAGAAATTTTACTTGGCTATTATCAGTTTTCGATTTGAAGGAACCTATTGGATGGTTCTCGAATTTTTCTGGACCTACAGGCATATAGTAATAGTTAAGATCCGAACCTACCTTCATACCCGTTACATGCTCTATCAACGCTATGTTTTCATTGTTGCCGCCCACACCAGTCGGAAGGTTGTAAATTATCGATGAACCTTTGTTCAATGCTTTAATCGAATCCTTGAATTTCGTGGAAATATCATTTTTTACCTCCTGCCCAGTTTTCCTTATTCTTGGTGCAAAGAAGAGGTGACTTGCGCCATGTACAGCCAAGTCGAGTGGTTCTAGACCAAGTAATGGCTCATCATCTATAAGCGCGTTCACGTTAGGATAGGTCTTGGCTATTTCTGGTCGTAGAGTTATTGCGCTTCCCTGCGACTCGTCTATGATTGCAACGTTAACATTTTTCTTCGCAAGCCTAGATGCAATTTCGTAGCCCTCCGTGCTTAAACCATAGACAACTGCCTTCACGTCAGCCAAATCGTTTTTTATGTAATATATTAGCACTAAAAGCTTTTCATATGAAAGCCGTTATCTGGCAGTAGTTTATCTGTAAATTCATCAACTTTACATTTCTATGCGTTTTTGCCTTCGTTTGCCAGAACTAAAGTTTTTATTTTATCATTTATCGACGTTCTCGTTCTCGACCTTTGGAGCGAGAATTTTGAACCTAAAACCGAGAACGAGAATGAAGCGAGAATGTTATTGTTTTGTTGTTTGCCCACTTATCACATGGTTTCGGCTTCGGTTTCGACTTTAATCGAAGCTTTTGAACCTAATTTCCGAAACTTTCTATGTACATGGTTGGGGTTGTGGTTGTGCTCCCAAAAGTTGTGGTTTTTACGAACAAAATTTGCG
>CAYJTD010000046.1:0-9872 GCA_964372525.1 uncultured Nitrosopumilales archaeon
ATTGGTAGTAGCGTTGGCGCATATTCCGTATATGCATTAAAGATGAACAACGTTGCACCAAGAGCGATGGTATGCAACAAAGCAGACATAACTACAGCGTCTGGATGTGCAATTGCAAACATTCCTTTGCTTGATAAACCTGATACAGATATCTATGCAATAAAAACAGGTACAAAGATAAAGTTAGATGAAGATCGGATAGAAGTTGCTTTCTAATTCATCCCAAACATGATTGTGTATCTCATTATTTCATTTCTTTATGTACATCAAAACACTTTTAATTTCTTTTTTACTAAACTAGCTTGCTCTGGTGCACGGCATTTTGATGGGCGAACCGAGCCAGAGCGCGATGAGGATAAAAGTCCGTGCACCAGTAGTTCTGTTACAGTGAACTTTGCTTGCACACTCGATATGTTAACTACATAGCATACGCAAAACTTTCATTGTAGAATATCGTATATTACACAATGGTAAGTGCAGATAGCTTTGGTGCCCAGGAAGGATATGGAATCAAAGTTGTCGAATGGATGAATGAGGAAGCCATAAAAAAGAAGAAAAAAGCAGGGGCAGAACTGTACGGACATGTTATTACAACATCACGGTTTGGAAAGTTTGAGATGTTCAGCTGGAGTGGCGAGTTATCTATGGCACGGGAGCTTGTAGTCAAAGTAAGCCAGAGGTTCAAGATCAAAACACTGGAAGGCGGTTATAAACCAAAAGCGTTCTTCTCCTTTTCTGTTGGCAGCAGAGATTATGTCAAGGTCTACCGTAACGGCAATCACATAGGCTATCTGGAGCTGACTAAACCAAGGCTGCCTGGTAGTAAATGGAGCGTATCTGATGAAAAGGCGAGTTAGATAGTTAGGTAAATAATCACATTTCACCTTCTTCATTGATCTTCTTCTTCACTTTTTCCAATGCAGTATCTATTGATCTGTCGTCATAGTAAACCATCTGATGAAACGGATTGTTGGTCATATGGTCTACAGCGTCTTCATTGGTACCAAATACAGGCCTGTCTTCGCAGGTCACGCACATGAATGGCATTTACTAACAATAATAACCTGCTGGTGCAATATGTAAGCATTCTCACTCTAGAACAAATTTTATGCACGAATGCAGTTAACGCATTTACCAAAGTGCGAACAATTTTATATGGTCTGAAAGGAGGTTTCATTGACGTGTCAACAAACTCTACAACAAACACATGTCCAGAATGCGGTGGCGAGTTAGACTACGAACTAAATACCAAGCATTTTGTATGCAAGAAATGCGGCCTTTATGTCACGCGAGAGCAGATTTATGACATAAAAGATAAACAGAGGCCAGAGAAGAAGAAAAGCAGACAAGATGAGTACCTTGAATGGTGGCTCAGCAAGAAAAAATAATTCTTACTTTTTGTTTATCCTATAGCATTGCGATTGTAGAATATTTATTTACATTGTAACTATAATATTGTTACACATGCAAACAACTTTTACACACGGAAAACGTATTAAATAACCACTTTTTCATATGCAGTAGATGAGCAGTGAACTACCAAAGTGGGCAGAGGATGAAATCAATTCCATACAAGAGTCTTCCTTCAAACCGTTAGATAACTGGGAAGGAACAGGCTACTTTCTTGACATAGATGAGAAGGACAGGAAGGCTGACATTCAATTCTATGAAAAACTACCTATTGGGAAGCATATAATCACTGCCAATATTCCAAAGAGCGTAAAGATAGATGACATTTTGAAAGGATTTGTCTACGCATACAAGGTGAAGGTGATTAAAGCGCCGTTAAGCGACAAACTGATCAAATACCTGAAAGAAAATTTGAACGTAGATATGGATGGGATATACCAGTTTGAAATAGAATCGCTTGAAATGCTCGACGTTGACGCCGGTCTTGCTTCTTCTGCTGCTTCTGAAGAAGATGATTCGGAGGACTAGGATTATAATGATAATAGAGTGTTTTGAGAGGCAAAAGACCCTGTAATGATACCTTTCATCGTAAAGGAGATGCTAAAACATGCTATTATACGCCTAGTCTCGAGTGCTACCTTTGCCACTTTGCGACAGAAGGGATCTGCTTCTGCATATGATATTAGGTTGATCAAACAGCACGAACGTGAATTTCTTATCAGTGCTGCCATAATTGGTATCGCTTTTGGAATTTTAACAACGTGGCTTGTTGTCATGATAAAAGGTGATGAAAGTATATTGATAGTAATAGCTGGTATATTGCTTGCAATTGGATTAAGCCAGCAAATAATGTCAATAGGTCTGGATGCAATTACGTTGGGTTTAAACAGATTTGTTTCTTCGTGGAACTCTGTGGTATATCAACTTGCACGGCAGAGACCATCCCCGGAGTGGCGTTTCATAGAGAATGAAGCCAATAAGGTATTCATTTATCCGCATATAGTGTATGTGCTACCATCGGAATTATCAGAGCAGAAGGTTGGAACTGCAAGAATAATTCAGTACATAGCTGAACATAGCTCAGAGCTTGAATATCCACATAAGATATACGATGAAGAGCCAAGTTTGTTGTCTTTTGCTGAATATGCTACTGAATATGTAAGAGAACGTTTGCATGTGTATGATCGGCTATCAAATATACAGCAAAGAACTGGTACCGTAAATCCAGTTGTGTTTGTTGCGTTGGGAACATTGATCTGGTTGCTTTCATAAAACGATGAGTGATTGAACTGAAAGACTAGCTAAATCTTAAGATCTGCTTCTGCTTCTTCGATCTTTTTCATATGTCTTCTAAACGTGGCGCCGACTACTGGATTGATTAGGTACGGTAACGTCTGTGTGAAC
Source organism: uncultured Nitrosopumilales archaeon (assembly GCA_964372525.1). Taxonomy (GTDB): domain Archaea; phylum Thermoproteota; class Nitrososphaeria; order Nitrososphaerales; family UBA213; genus CAYJTD01. The sequence goes on from CAYJTD010000046.1 coordinate 2,815, forward strand.
CATACTGCACCCCTAACATAGAACGGTACTATTATCTCCAGACGTCTTGAATTTGCGGCACGCATGATTGCTTTGGATACATGTGAAGCGCTCAATCCAACAGGAGAATAATTCGGTCTTATTTTTTTGAAGGATTGATTATTGAAAAAGTTTGTTTTTACCGTAATAGGGCTTACCACCGTGACACCAACACCCGTGCCCTTCAATTCATGGTAAAGGCTCTGTGAAAATCCCAGCATTCCAAACTTTGATGCGCAGTAGGAAGCAAAGCCAGGAATTCCTATGCTTCCTGCAACCGATGCAACATTTACTATATGGCCGTGTTTTCTGTTTAACATCGAAGATAAGAATGCCTTTGTGCAGTAGATAGTACCCAGCAAGTTTGTTGCTATCTGCTCCTCCATCTCCTCTATTGATAGGTCGTTCACGCTGCCAAAGATGCCAAAGCCAGCATTGTTAACCAGGATATCAATGTGTTCAAATTCATCAAAAACCTTTTTACTCATCGATAGTACTTGCGCCTTCTTGGAAACATCGCATGGAAGAGCTAACGCATGCACATGATAATTTTGCCTTATCTTTTCTGCAATCGCTTCAATTTTAGATTCAGACCTTGCAACAAGTACAACATCTGCGCCCCTCTTTGCAAAATCGATACATGTCTGTTCACCTATCCCACTGGATGCACCTGTTACAACTACAACTTTGTTCTTGAACTTCATACAACAATTTTTCACATAAGGCTCTTAAAGTGGTTTCTAAGCTATGATGTGGGTTTTGGAGTGCTATCTAACTTGCTCACAGCCATCTTCATGAGAGCTATCCATGATATTACCAATGGAACGTGATATGAAGCAAGCCTCCACGCTATAATTATGCTACCGAAAGCTAACGCGTCGATCCCGAAAGTGGGCAGGTATGCGCCAATACCGAATTCGCTCAGACCGGAACCGCCAGGACTTATCGGCAACGTACCTATTGCAATGGCAGCAGATACTGCCATCAGTGATTCAAAAAATCCAATTACCTGTACTGTGTTTGCAAGGATCATGAAAGTTACTGCGTGCAAAGATGCACCGATAAATGTAAGTGCAATACCTATCACGAATATCTTTAACGACGAGGTATGTAAGTTTTCCCTGGACATTTCGCACAAACCTTTCAGAACGTCGTTACTAGTGCCAATCCAATGCTCTGCCCTTGTGCTGCCAACAAACTTTCCTACCAATGATACACTGAATCTAGGCAGTTGCAAGATCTTTTTCGACGACAATATAAGTAGCGCCATGTAAGCGCCAAAGATCGGTGATACGATCACGACTATGCCTGTTGCAATAAGGTAATTCCCACTAAGAAAAGCCCATATGGCAGCTATGTACGATAATATGCTGCCTACCATAACATCAGTTATCACTTCTACAGTAATTATCCACATACCCTTGCCGGCATGTACTCCCTTCTTGTGCAACCATGCTATTCGCAAAAACTCGCCGCCAGTGTATGCAGGCGTGGTTAGAGTTATGAATTCACTTCCTGTCCTTGCCAGTATGCTGCTCCTTAACCTTGCAACCGGTCCAACGAAACTTTTTATAAAATAATGGAAGCGCCAACCCTGTACAAGCAACTTTGCAACTGCTGCCATACCGGCAAGCGCAAACGGAAGTATGCCAACAGCGATGATATCTTCAGGGCCGACGTCTAGCAGCAGTGCTATGATTACAAGCGGTACCAGACTTGCTGCAATTGCAATGATTCTCCACTTCACGTCGTTACAGCATCAGTGCATGGTAATAAGGTTAAAGTATTTGGATCAAATCATTCGTATTTATCACAAGAAATTTTAGACAACTGTATTAAATAGTTACATCACACCGGCAGGCTTTCTGTGTTTGCTATCCATATGCTGGCTATAATGTTCCTTGCAAAACCATAGTTCTGGATGCCACGGGCACTTTCCTACGGCATCCTTTGCGCATTTAGAACATTTAATCTTTCTAGCGTGCTTTTGCATATGATTATAACGTTGATATTTATTATAAACATTCCAGTGTTACATTACATTTGTAACATGTTGCTAAAGATATGGATCAACATATTACATTCTTAATCATTATGATCGCATAAAATGTAATGTTGATCACTGGTAGTCGTATCGCAAGCTACTTCGCTACTCATGATCGATTTGTAAACCAAGAACTTATCAGAAAATCTTTCCATATTATGGCGGAGGTGAAAGATTGGATCTAAACGGACAACACAAAACAGCAGAATCATTGATGGAGCAGGAGACACTAAAGGCAGCTATGGAGCTGGCCAGACCAAGTATTACAGTAATCGGAGCTGGTGGTGCTGGAAGCAACATAGTGTCGTGGATAAAGGATCGTGGAATAACTGGCGGAAAGGTAATTGCAGTTAATACTGATGCCGCACACTTGAGCATCACTAAAGCGGATAGAAGAATCCTGATTGGAAGCAAACTTTGTATGGGAAGGGGTTGTGGCGGATACCCTGAAAAGGGAAAGCAGGCTACGTATGAAAGCCTTCACGAGATTGAAAGAGAGGTTGAAGGTTCGAACATAATCTTCCTGTGTGCTGGTCTCGGTGGTGGAACTGGAACAGGAGCGATACAGATACTAGCCGAAGAAGTGAAGAAGTTTACGGGTGCACTTGTAGTAGGCGTGGTTACCTTGCCATTTGCAGTTGAACGCTACAGGTTTGACCTTGCGAAGCAAGCGTTGGAGACACTTCGCAGTAGCTGCGATACAGTAGTAGCAATAGACAACAACAGACTAACGAAGGTAGCGGGGAATTTGCCATTACAGCAAGCACTTGGCGTTGCAAATGAATTGGTTGGCGAATTCATTAGAGGTATAACAGAAACAATAACTACTGCAAGTCTGATCAACATCGACTTTGCTGATCTAACTGCAATAATGGAGAACAGGGGACTGGCAGCAATTGGAGTAGGATATAGAGATGGAGTTGACAGGATAGAAAAAGCTGTACGCATGGCATTGGATACGCAGTTGCTTGACATCAAGGACATGTCGGGTGCCCATGGTGTACTTGTACATGTATCGGGCGGCGATGACATAACACTCGAAGAAGTAACAAGAGCTGGAGAATTGGTCACAAGATCACTACCACACAATGTCAGAATAGTATGGGGAGCAAAGGTTGACAAGAATCTGAATGAACATGCAAGAGTCATGGTAGTTCTTACCGGCATAGAAAGCACATTAGGAGAAGAACAAAAGCAATTAGTTATTCCAACGGAGGAACCAAAGAAGAAGGGATTGTTTTCGTTCCTTCACTAATTTTTTAGAGGTGGGCCTATGATACTACAAGTAAAGCGAACCAAACAGACGGAAGTGATGTCAGTACGTATAGAGCATATGCTGGTAGAGGAATTAAGGGGTGAAGCAGAATCTGCGAATATCTCCCTGAATGTGCTGGTGAATCATATATTCAGGAAGTATATAGCGTGGGAAAGAGATGCAAGCAAGATTGGTTTTGTGCCGATCACCAAAGACCTGTTCGCAACACTGCTGGAAAAGTTGGAAGATAGTCAATTGGAACAAGTAGCTATGAAATCAGCAAAGAACATCATCGACATAATAATCTACATGCGGAAAAAATTTGATCTACAGACATTCCTACAATGGCTAGATGAGATGTGCAAAGCTTCGGGCTTTGCAAAGAAACGGGTGATGATGGATACACTGTATACATACATAGTACAACACGATCTGGGAATGAAGTATTCAATATTCCTGAAGACCGTCTTGCAATCACTATTCAATAACTTGCAAAAGCGGATAGAACCGGATATAACAGCACAGAGTGTAGTCTTTACAGCTGATATCGATTCATAAAAAAATAATTTCACCTAAACTTTTTTATCTAACCTCATTCATACAATGTATCAGCAATTGAAAATTATAATATAGCGTTAGCTGTTTCATTGTTGCGCATGAAAAAAATTTTTTATTGTTAACTGGTAAATTCAACTTTATATAGTGCGCCATAAATTGATCAGTGATTAAACTAACAGGAGTTATAAAATAATGGCAGATGGCAATAACAATAAAAGTAATGTGATCTCGTTGCGTATTGATCACGACGTAGTAGAAGCACTTAAAGAACAAGCCAGAATTGATCATACGAGCTTGAATGTTTTAGCTAATAATGTTTTACAGAATTATGTGGACTGGGAAAGAGATGCAAAAAAGGCTGGATTCATACCAGCTACAAAAGATATGCTAGCATCCATTTTGCTCAAGGTTTCTGACGCAGATATTGAGGAAATTGTAGAAAAGACGAAAGATATCATAAAAGCGCAGATCATCTATATGGAAAAACGATATGACGTTGTATCATTTCTACAATGGTTAAAGAATCGTTGCAGAGCATCGGGATTCAGTGAAAAAGAATTTTACCAAAATGATGTATTAATCTGCATCATCCAACATGAGCTTGGATGGAAGTGGTCTGTATATTGTAAAGCATTGATAAAGACTGTGTTAGATGATCTTATTAAAGGTAAGGTTGATTTTGATATATCATCATCAATGCTGATAGTCCGAATAACAACGGATCAGCAGACCAAACAATCAGCTATAGAAGTAATGTAACGAATTAATTGCAGTGATCGTTTGTATTTACATTTTGTTTTACATAATATAACATAATATGACACAACAGTGTATGTCTATGCATATACAAAAGCAGGTTGTATATAATACTGCTTCATGTCTTGCCGTTGCTGTTATTGTTATTGTATGTTCTGGTAACTTTTGTATGGATCGTATAATGAATCTAACGTGATGATTTCATACATATTTGCATGTATATCACTTAAACGAAATTAATACCTACGTTACATCACACGTAGTTGTCTGCTAACATAATTAATAGAAATAATTTCATTCAATAACCTTTACAGTATAATGCATGGTTTAACAAGTTAATAGAACTCTTGATATTTTGTGCTTTAGATTGCCTGTTTCACTACAACCATGTTTTGTTGCTAGCAAATTCCTTTTCACTATCCAAAATTGAAATGATTAAAGAGAAATGAATTATTTTGTTGATAACTCGCCAATGTTTCCATTTTGCTGGCTATCCGTTAACTCTTAACTGGTATCTACAGGTTTTGCGTATTGCTATATTATACATAGAATATACGAATATCGGAGAAAATATCTATTAATATACCGAATTTCGCTACTCTAGAAGGGTGGGAAGTTGGTGATTTAGGGCTTCATATTTAGCAGGATAGAAATTTTCTAAATAAATGAAGTATGGATCATTACACATTTTATAATAAGGTTAAATAATTCAGCGAGTTCAGAAGCAAAGTGTATGCCATATTTGTAACTGGAACGGCTGGATCTGGCAAGTCGTTGCTTACGTCAAGACTGATCGAATGGTACTCCAGCAACAATGCATATGCAGTAGCAATGAATCTGGATCCGGGAGCTGTCAGTCTTCCATACGAACCTGCTGTAGATGTAAGAGATCACATTGATTTTGATACTATAATGAATTCGTATGGTTTGGGACCTAATGGAGCTCTTATAATGGCAAGTGATATGATTGCTACCAAACTAAATGATATACAAAATGAAGTTGACGAAGTAAATCCCGATTATGTTATAATCGATACGCCTGGCCAGCTGGAATTATTTGCGTATAGAGCAAGCGGGCCATTCTTTGTTTCCAACCTGTCATGTGAAAACAAGGCTGCAATATTTGTATTCGATGGAATGCTGGTATCGTCACCAACAAACTTTATCTCTATCGCACTGCTTGCAACATCAATACGTTTACGATTACGCATACCGCAGGTCAATATTTTATCAAAAATTGATATGATGGAGGATAAGAATAGTGTACTTTCATGGGCAGCAAATACTGCTTTGCTGGAACAGGCAATTGCTGGAGAGAAAGATAGCGAAAATTATTTACTGAGTATGAGATTATTACAGAGTGCTATGAAGGGAGGATTTTCAGTAGGGCTGCTTGCAGTGTCAGGTGCAACTGCTGAAGGAATGATAAACCTCGGCGCTACATTGGGAAGAATCTTTAAGATGGGAGAGGAAGTGGAAGGTTAGTGGCTAGCAAAGTAACTGCGCGTGCACCATCATCAACAGCCAACTTGGGACCAGGTTTTGATGTATTTGGACTTGCACTTGATGCGTTTTATGACACGATAACATTGGAAACTACGCAAACACATTCATTGCAGATAGAAGTACATGGTGAATATGGAAAGACAATTCCACTGCAGACAGAAGCTAATGCAGCTGGATTGGTTGTAAAGAAAATGTTTGAGGAACATAGAATACAAAATGGCTTGAAGATAACTGTAGAAAAGGGTGTGCCCGCTGGTTTTGGTCTTGGCAGCTCTGCCGCGTCTGCAGCTGCAGCTGCAGTAGCATTTAATGCAATGTTCGATCTCAATCTGGATAAAAACGCCTTGGTTAGGTATGCTGCAATGGGTGAAGTTACTAGTGCAGGTACCATGCATTATGATAATGTCTCAGCATCATTACTTGGTGGGTTTGTGATAGTGAGAACGGAACCGTTGAATGTTGTAAGAATAGATGTACCAAAAGATCTTGCGCTCTGTGTTGCAATCCCAAAGATAGATGTGCCTCAAAAGAAGACTGAGGTTGCCAGAAGTGTTTTACCAGCACAGGTTTCCCTCAAACAATTAACTAGCAATGTTGCCAATGCATGCACAATAGTAGCTGGTTTCATGCTTGCAGATGTTGAACTCATTTCTAAAGCTGTTAATGATGTTATAGTTGAACCTGCGAGGAAACATTTGATTCCTGGTTACGAACAGGTGAAGAAGAATGCGTTAGATGCTGGTGCACTTGCTGTCACAATTAGTGGTGCAGGACCATCGATGATAGCTTTTGCAAGAGTTGGGCAAGACGTTGAAAAGATCTGTAAGGCAATGGAAGAAGGATTCAAGGGTGCTGGTGTTGATGGGAAAGCTGTTGCATGCAAGCCAAGTGACGGTACAAAAGTTATCTAATTGAAATCAA
>CAYJTD010000047.1:0-9658 GCA_964372525.1 uncultured Nitrosopumilales archaeon
CCGCTGTGTCAGAGCGGTATCCTAACCAACTAGACGACCGGCCCCTAAACACACATAGATAATCAATGCCATACAAGAAGTAAAGTTACAAATCAATGAGATTAGAGACAATCATTCTATGAAAGCAAAATATGTTATCGAAACACCTCCTCTTAGCCCCGTCAAACTACATTTGGAGATTCCAATTGGTGAGATGACTGATGAAGAAATCCGTTTAAAAATTGAAGAAATAAAAGCTAAGACTGAGAAATTGCCTTCTTACGTTATCAATGAACTTAAAAAGGCGATCAAGAATTTGCCGAAGATTCCCAACAACATTAAAAGGCTGTTAGTAGGCACTAAGTTATTCTGATTTCTGTACCTCCTACGTAGCACCTGAAGCAAGAATAAATAAGGCGAAGAAGGATTAACAATCGTCATCGCAAGGTGTTGAACCTATAATTTCCACTATCTTTTTCCTAGACTTTAAACCTGCTACGATCCTGACATTTGAGGCAGGAATGCCAAAATGCTTTTGCCAATTTATCAATGAGTTCCCTGTTTGCCCTGCCCCTTTCTGGCTTGGATCTAATGCCAACAGTTATTGTATCGCCGTCAACTTCTATTGCATCCGTGTTGAACTTCACTGTAACATTGTATCGCATGTTCATATAAAGAATCTTTGCTAATATTAGCTAAGACGGACTGGAACATGAGCTATTCCTGTTGTTATGATCTACTGTTCAATTATTTGGGTCATACGGTTCTTCGCTCTTCGTTTCCTTATAGCCTTAAGGACAGCCTGCGTGCCATAATAGACAGCACAAGAGGGACATAGATACGCCCATTTAGTAACTTTCTCTTCATCTTCCATATTGTATAGAAAACATCTAACCTATAAGTATCTGATCTTTAATCGTTAAAAATTCAATTTTTTATTAATTTAAGATATGAATTGTTTCTCTACCACTCGCTCTCCACATGTTTCGTTATATCTCTATCATTAGTGATCACGATTGAATTAAGCTCTTGAGCAAGAGCCGTTACTAAAGAGTCAAAGTATCCCATACCTTCTCTCTGAAGTTCTGATGCTCTTACCAAAGTAGTTACAGATTGACCAAGAACCTTCTGGGATGATATTTTTGGTGACAGTTCTATCCAAGTAGACCTTCTTTCGTTATCAGTGTAGTCTCTTGCCTTCATAAGGAGATCGAACTCCAGCATTGTTGATACTGGAATGAAAGTATCATTATCCACTGATAGCATATCGAGATACCTTACTGCTTTTTTATGATGTTTATCTTTGATATTAAGAGAACCTACTAAAACTACTGTATCAAGTAACCTCATAGGTTCTGCCGCCTAGCGAGTTTGAGGACAAGTTTGTCAGCCTCATGTTCCTTTTCCCTCCATCCTGCGAACTTTCGCGTTGCGATAGCCTTTGCTTTCTTCATTGATGGATCGACGATTACCAGCTCGATCCTGCCCTTATCCCTTGCAATGGCCAGCAACTTGGCAGGCACCTTTATCTGTGCGGCATCTCTCACATCTTTTGGTATAACGATCCTTCCCTTTTCATCCATGCTTAAGCTTTTACTCATTGGTACCACTTATCATAATTTGTCCCACTTATTTAATTATTGTGGGAATTTCGTTGGATCTTGTGTATATACAAAGAATTTAAGTTGATACTTCAGATGAAGTCTTTCACATCACGAATCTCTAGAGCAACTATCTTGTTCCCGTTGGTATAGAAGAATATAACCTTAAAGTCTTAAGAAGGTTCTCCAATGGGTTTATCGACATGCTTGAACCTTATGTAAAGGTCATCTATCTCTCCATAGTCAACCATAACGACTTGCTTTGGTAACTTGACCCTGTACCTTCTCTCTATCTTCTTTAGAATACCCTTCAAATCTACATCTAATAGACTTTTAGATGCTGTAATTTTCCATACCTCCTTTTTTCCTATACTGCGCCAGCTACTACTTGCCCTTTTGCCATAGCCTCTACCATTAACCGAACCATCTTACTGGCATTCAGAATTTCTAGAAAGAGAGGATTTCCTTTTTTATCGTAATGAACTATCAAACTATCAAATTCTTCAGCATGAGATAATTTTCCTTTACTCTTTAGTATTAGCATAAGCACATCCGCTTCTGGATCGTATGTCAATTTATATGCCATACATCTCTCTCCTCACTGGATAAGACGTTATCACAATTATAATACCCTTGCGTTCCTCATAGACTACCGTAAGAGCATATTTTTCACTTATCCTCCTAATAGCTAATGTCTGTTTTCCTTTTCTATGGATTCTGACTGGTTTAGAAATAGTCCGAGTTACATCTCTTTTGTTTATTCTGAATCCATAAGCAGCAAGCATGCTGAATTTCTCACGTGCATGCCCCGTAAAGTGTATCTTCCTTGCCACAGGTTACTTCTAAACATCTTGAATATAACTTGGTTAGTTGTGTTTTGATACTATGATTTGCTACATCAAAAATAAAGCGATATCTCATTAAATAATTTCCTTGCTATATTTTTCTTGCTATCTAAAGATAAATGAAGGATTTTCTTGTCTTTAGAAATAAGGAAAACCTCACTCGTACCAGAACCCATCTCCGATCCCTTTCTAGAAACATCATTAGCAACTATCATATCAGCATTGCAGTCTTTCATTCTTCCATACGCTTTCTGGACCAATTGCTCATTGGTAATATTAGAATCTGCCTTGAAAGCAATCAGGAATATGTTAGGGCTAATCTTCTTGATCTGATCGACTATCTTCGCAGTTGTACGTAATGTAATAGTGATCTGCTGCTTCCCTTTCGATTCTATCTTCTGCCCAACTGGACTCTCTGGCTTGAAATCAGAAACAGCTGCCGTCATGATGGCAATATCATAACTGTTCTTTAACTCATTGTTAACAGCGTTCATCATCTCATCGCTAGTCTTAACTCTAATCACGCTAGCATTATTGGGCATAACAGCAGAGCCCTGACCGTAGATGACAGTAACATTTGCACCTAACCCTAATGCTTCTTCAGCAATTGCAGCTCCAAACCTTCCAGAAGCAGGATTTGTTACTACCCTAATAGGATCTATATGCTCTATAGTTGCACCAGCAGTAATCAAAACATTCTTGCCCTTGAATTTAGAATCATTATGAGCAGTGAATTTATGTAACACAGCATTCAACACTACTTCTGGCTCAGCAACCTTTGCCTTCCCTTCAACAATATTTGGTTCAATAAACTCAACCAATCCTTTCAGTTTATCGATATTCTCCTTAAGGATTGGATTATCATACATCGCTTCATGCATTGCAGGTGCAATCATTACTGGTATCTTAGAACCCAAAGCAACGCTTGCCATTGATGTTACAGGAGTATCATCCATCCCATGAGCAATCTTGCTTAATGTATTGCCAGTACAGGGATAATATAGTATCAGATCTGACATGTTATAATTTGCAAGCTGTATATGTTCAAGTTTCCATGTTAGTTCATTGACAACATCATTGCCAGTTGCCCATCTCATAAGATCAGCAGTTATCATCTTCTCTGCTGATCTGCTCATAACAGCATAAACTTCTGCACCATGTCTCATTAGTAAGCGAGATAAATCAACTGCTTTATACGCAGCAACGCTCCCGCTTATGCACAAAACAATCTTCTTTCCCTTTAATTCTTCACCATCTGAACCAATAATATCCTTCGAAGGATGTTCTTTACTCATTCTTTATTGCACCCAACTCCTTCAGTAATTCATCATATTCATTTGCATCCATATGGAATGTATGCTCATCAGAAGGAAATTTACTATTTTCAACATCATTTTTATACGAAGTTACTGCTTTGCTAATTTCATCTGATAATTCAGCATATCTCTTAACAAACTTTGGCTTCATCTGCTCATACAATCCCAGCATATCATGTATCACCAGTACTTGGCCATCGCATACATTGCCAGAACCAATCCCTATAGTTGGTACCTTAACAGAATCAGTAATTATCTTTGCAACCTCTGTTGCAACCTTCTCTAAAACAATGCAATAAACACCAGCTCTCTCAAGTGCTTTAGCATCCTGTATTAATTGTAAAGCAGATTCCTTGTCCTTTCCTTGAACTTTATACCCTTGCCACATTGGAGCGGTCTGTGGCAACAATCCAATATGGCCCATGACCGGAACTCCAGCTCTAACGATTGATTTAACAGTATCAACCATATCCTCTCCTCCTTCAATCTTCACAGCATCAACGCTAGCTTCTTTAACAAACCTGCATGCGTTTCTAACTGCATCCTTAACATCTACCTGATAGGACATGAACGGCATGTCAGCAACGACCATTGCCCTTTTACTTCCTCTTGAAACTGCTTTGCAAAAGATCATCATTTCATCCATCGTAACAGGAGTAGTTGTGTTGTATCCTAACATAACCATGCCAGCACTGTCTCCTACCAGCAAAATATCAAGGCCTGCTTTGTCACAAATTGTTGCAGTTGTAAAATCGTAAGCAGTTAACACGCTTACCTTTCTCTTCTTCTTCATCGAAACTATATCATTGACAGTAACTTTAGCCATATTTTCCATCTACTTATTTCACCAACCCATCAAGAATAATTTTCAAACTAGCAGCAATATTCTTGTCATTATCAAACTCTGCTATCTTTTGTAACTCTTTTCTCTTCATCCTCTTCATCTGTTTAGCAAGTCTTACCATTTTTGGCATTGCTCTTACGACATTATCAACAATGGTAACATCTGCCTTTTGAGCAGTCCTAGATAATGGATTCAGATCAATTGCAATTACCTTCTTCCCCATCTTTGCTAATGCTTCAGTTCTATCTCCATCCTCCAACGGAACTAACACAATATCAGCAGAATAGATTCCGTCTGGATCTACTCTACGTCTATCACTCATCAATTCTGAAATAGTTTCAGATGCTCTGCTCCCAACGCCAAGAACCTCTTTTGCACCATTTGAAAGCAACAACTTTTCTATGGCAAGTTCCCTGCCCAGAGTTCTATAAAACAGATTAACTTCTATGCCAGAATTAGTTACTTCGGCAAGTTCAATTATCTCTTTTGCACATAGGGATGCAACGTTTCCATTTACAGATATGACAGGTCGTTTGGCAAGCAGCATGAGAGCTACAGCAGACCTCATAGCAGCGATAGATTCTTTGCCGGTTTTCTCTCCAATAAGATAGTCGAATGCCTCCCCTCTGCCATGCGCAATGAGACCTTCCTCGACAACTATGTTGTTTCTGAAGCCATCTATCAACTTCTCCCTTATCTGTAATGATTTGGCCCTTGGATGGTTAGCTGGAATATTTCTTAACATACTCTTGCTCCATTATTATCGATATCACAGATCAATATTTTACCATCATGTCTGTCAAGAATTTTCCTAATATTTTTCACATCATCATTCTTCACTATAGAGAATATGGTTTCACCGAACATTGCAGTTGATGATGTATATTCATTGGCAAGCAGATCATCGACAATGTTATTACATTTATGGCTCATGAACCCAATTGATCTGGCAAATTCCAATGATAACTTCATAAAATCATCTATAGATTTACTTGTAATTAATTTGGAGAGCATCTTTCCTCCAAGACCGTTTATCAGTTGTATCTTATTTGTAAGGAATTCTTTGGTAGAAACTGGAGCAACGCAAAACAATACTGCTTTCCTATCATGCACAGGAATCTTTTCTATCACACCAATACCAGGTGCTCCAGGAGATAGCCGCATCTCAAATCCTCCATTAAATTCAGCTATTACTGTGCCAACGCCGCATTTACATAGCAAGTCAGCTTTGTGCGCAACCTGTGCTGCTTCGATACTGCTCAATGGTTTTCCAAGTGCTTCGTTAAGTGCATACGATAAACTTAATGCAGCTGCTCCACTTGAACCCAGACCATAACCTATAGGAATCTCTGATTCATGCTCAACCTTCAAATTATAATTTTTATTCAAAAGTGCAAAGTATTCGTCAACCACATACTTTGAAACTTCAGCATCATCTGATTTACCATTAATGTTTATAGAACAATTTTTCCTATCAGATCTTTCAACGTTTACTTTTGTTCTAATGCCACTGCTTATGGAGAAACCTGCGCCTAACGATCCATTAAGCAACGGGTCCTTCTGCAGAATAGGAAACTGAACAAATCCGGTAATATGCCCAGGCGAAAAGGCCAATCCCCGCATGCATACGAACGATCATCTAGCAAATATATATAAATAATCTATAAAGAGTATAAATCAGTATAAAATGGCTAGATACGCTAGAAGATTACAGAAGATAGGGAGCAGTTCGTTAGTATCATTGCCAAATGAATGGATAAAGAGCAACAGCCTGGATAAAGGAGCAACTATTGTCATGGAAGTTGGTAAGGATAATTCGATAATAGTTTATCCAACAGAAACAGAAGAAGAGGTAAAAGAGATCGTGATACAGTATCCGTCCAAATACAATGAAGCTATTGTTAATGAAATAACTGGAGCTTATCTATTAGGCTACGATGTTATCAAGGTAAAGGGAAAAGTACAGATATCATACGATGATAGGGAGATGATCAAGGAAGTAATTGGAAAAATGGTTGGCGTGGAGATAGTTGATGAAGATGCCTCTAACATAACAGCTCAATTTTTGTTAGATGCATCTACATTAGATCCAGCAAAGATTCTGTATAGGATGAGCTCGATTGTATCTGGTATGTACAAGGAAACTCTGGCATCATTAAACAGTAGAGAACCAAACTTGTTAAAAATAATTACGAGAAGGGATGATGAAGTTGATAGGCAATACTTCTTGCTTGTCCGCTTGATAAGAAGCACAATAATGGATCCAAAGCTTGCAAGTAAGTTAGGGTTGTCAAACATAGACATACTTGATTTCAGGATAGCAGCAAACCTATTCGAAGGTGCTGGCGATGCTACGGTTGAACTTGCTAAAGCAATTGCAGATGCTGAAGAGTTGAAGAGAACTAGTGATCTTAAGAAAGCTGGTGAACTCATAGAAACCATACATGACAGTGCGCTGAGTGCATTTGCAAGGAAGAACAGAGATTATTCGATAAAGGCTATGAAGCAGTACGCAAAGTTTAGTGATCTGATAAATGTGACAAAGAAGAATGCTCCTGCTGATGTTTTGAATATCATATACCAAATGGATAAGATTGCCAGATGCTGGGTAGATGTAGTTGATCTGGTTAAGCCTGTACCTTCTGCTCTATAATGCGCAAACTATAGTAGAATAATCAGAACATATTACGACAAGTTTAAATCATTGTATTATAATATATTATAATGAAATATAATGAGTAGAACGTTTAAAACCAAAGTAAGAAAGGTAGGCACCTCCTTTGGTGTTCTAATTCCCAAAGACGTTGCTGAGGGAGAGAACATAAAGGAAGGTGAGGAGATCATGGTTGGTTTACTGAAGGTTAGAAAGGTTGAGGAAGTACTCAAACTATTTGGAAGTGCTAGACATGCCAAGTCTTTTAGAAGAGATAGGGAAGATAGGTTGGAACGGTACTAATGTTATTTGACACTTCTGTATGGATAGAGTTCTTTCAGGGTACAGAACGAGGTAAGAAGGTTCGAAACTATTTGAAAGCAGAGGAAAATTTCACTAGCATGATTACGTTTGCCGAAGTTATCAACTGGTGCCTTAGGAATAATCTAGAAAAGAAAATTGATACGTATGTTAACGCGATCAAGAAAGTCTCCAAAGTACTTGACGTAGATGAAAATATAGTAACTCTTGCTGGAAGGTTGAACTTTGAGAAAAAGAAAATAGTTAGAAATTGGGGAATGATGGATTCATTCATTTTGGCTACTTCGTTATTATACAATTTGAAAATCTTGACAAAAGATTTACACTTTAAGGATCTGGAAAACGTGGAAATAGTATGATATAATATTATTTCAGTTCTCTTTCCAGTTTATCTAATCTCTGAACTAGCTCCAAGTTCTGCGATTTCAATTTATCTACCTCTTCCCTCATCTGCGTAACTTCCTTTGGCGTTTGCATTGCTTCTCTTATAGCCAGCACACTTTCCTCTGCCACTCTTTGCACTCTAGGATCGATATCGTTCTTAGCGACCCATTCTATATCGGAAATGCCTTTAGGTTCCTGTGCCTCAACAAATGCCTTTATTGCATTTACTCTTACCCTAAACCACGGATCTTTGAGCAACTGTTTCAAATGATCGATAATAGTATCGTTGTTCTTGGCAAACTTTCCAAGTGCCAGTGTAGCTGCTTCTCGTACTCTATGATGTTTACCCAGTTTACTATGCTCCACCAGCACATGAGATGCAATATCATCTTTTAATTCGCCAAAGCCAGTAAGCGCACCTGATGCTATAACTTCATTGAATGATTGTACCCTAAGTGCTTTCAGTAACATTGCAAAAACTTCCTTAGAAGTTGATTTTCCTAACGCAGCAGCACTTTCTGCTTGAACAAAATAACTCGCATCCTTCTCAAGTAGTGGTTGCAACAAAGAAGCGCTTTCCTGCTTCTTGAATTCACCGATTGCTTTAACAACAGCTCGCCTGGCTTTCGGATTTTTTATGTTCAGAACATCTGTTAACGCATTGTAAGCTGCGTCTGTCTTGATAGCAGAAAGCGTTTTGGCACACTGTGCAGATACACCCCAGAAGGAATCGTTAAGAATCGTTTCTTTCAACGCTTCTATTACATCATCAGAGCTAGAATTGGATAGAGCTTTTGCAGCGTAAATTCTTTCAACAGTGTTCCCATTAGTCAATTGTTCAATCAGCATCTGCTTTGATGCCTTTACCTCCATTCTCTTCAGCAATTTGTTTTCAGGATCTATGCTAAACCACAGAGGTTCAGAATCCACAGGAATATGGAAAGCAGATTCTTTAGAATCAACATTGAATGTAAATTGCTTCTTGCCCTCTGTAGTCGTAACATGAATGTCTAGAGGGAATGTGTATACAGGTGTTCCATCATCTGTATTTTGTGTTTGTGCAAGTTTTATGGTTGCTATCCTGGAAGAAAGATCGTATGTGAATTCAACATTCAATTCCAAATGACCGGCCTTGAAAACATATTGCTCGAAGAATTGCTGCAAACTTTGACCAGATACTTCTTCAACACATTTGCGAAAGTCATCCGTTTCTGCGTTCTTGTTGCTGAACCTTTCAAGGTATAATTTAATAGCCTTCCTGAATATGCTATCACCAACAAGATTTCTTAGCATGTGCAAGGTGCATGCACCTTTTTCGTACGTATGGCGATCAAAAAGATCATCTGGATGTTTATACACATTGGTAACTATTGGTCGTTTATAGCGTTTTGAAGCTTCGTCAAAATATTCTTCGGCTAACTGCATTATGTAATAATTGAATTCATCATCTCCCTTGCTGTGCAACCATGAAAGTGCCTCAAAGTAAGTTGCAAATGACTCGTTAAGCCATATGTGCTGCCAGTCCCTGCACGTTACCAGATCCCCAAACCATTGATGTGCGAGTTCATGAGAAACTAAATGGTCGCTGGTAAAATCCAGATGTGCCTTCTTGTCGTGCAGTGTATCCATAGTTAATGTTGTTGCACTGGTATTCTCCATCCCTCCATAAATGAAATCCTCGACTGTTGTCTGTGCATACTTGTCGTAAGGATATT
>CAYJTD010000048.1:0-9653 GCA_964372525.1 uncultured Nitrosopumilales archaeon
TTAATATTCTTAGCCACAACTAGTATTTATCAAACAACTAATTCATTTAATTTTCTTATTTTACCATGCTAAACTGTTCGCTTATTCCATCCGATAGACCCTTCCTACCTATTTGCCTTATGTCAATAGCACGTTTGTGCGCGGTTATGCTAACTTCGCAGTCTAATGAATAGAGTATGTTCCGAATTTACTAGTAAATTGATGCGTAAATCCCACCCCCGCACTACATCATTATTTGATAAAATTACAATCGAGTGCTTCTGTTTCGGCGCTTCCCTGCTACCTCTTTTGTAACAATTGGAGTTCATTCAGTTTTCCAACAATAGTATCTTGTAACTCCCTCTCAACATAGTCTAACCAATCCCAAACTTTCTTTTCTCTAGATTTAATCTTTTCATATCCAAAAGCATTAATGATGGAATTGGTAATGCAACGTGCTGTAACCTCGTCTGGTCTCTCTTGCAGCCATTTCTCCATCTTTCCCTTTGGCCATTCGAAACTAGAGGCACTTTTCAACCATAGCCAATATGTTTCACGTTCCACATCACGCATTTCTTTCATAATTCTTTCAAGTTGTACCTGTTTATGTAATAGAGGCTTGCTATGTATATTAAACACCAATCTGTTCAGCCATTTTCGATCACTTAATTGATAGTATATCTCCTTCTTACCGGGCTTACGGATAGCAGATCCTTTCTTCTTGATCTTATCTAACGTCTTTATAGAATACAGATAGTCGACAGCATCAGAGATTCTTGAGTATGGTCGTTTTAGAGCTTTAGCTAGCACACTCTTAGACGCACATCTATGTTCTTGAACATAGAAGCATATAGCTATGCATGTGTTGGCCTTATCCTTTCTAAACATCTTTCAGCTAAATATCCGTTTTTCATATTACACTTATATTAGAAGCGTATATTTATGTATACCACTATAATCAACGCATGTTGCCCAATCTACAAGACCTGAATAACGTTACCAGCTGAACCGTTTACGGTTAGCGTCTATGAAAGTAGGTTAATCACATAGTTGAGGTTGTGCCAAGCATGAAGGTGACTAAAAAGGAAAACAAAGGAGAAATGGCTGCAAAGCTCATCAGAGAGGGCTATCCTGTAAAGCACATTGCATTATTACTTTACAATGATACAAGCCAAAAGGCACAATCACGTGTTAGGGCTCTTATATCGGATTTAAAGAAGAGAAACTTGCGAAACGCCTTGCATTTGCGAAAATCACGTTCAAAACCTGCGGTTTTTGGATCTGCAACGCAAGTTCAAGATGGTACAAAAATGATAGATGAGAAACAAGCAATCAAGGTACCTGAAACAGTTGAAAAAGGTAAAGCGGGCAAAACTGTAACAAACTGGTTCGAGGAAGGAGAGCTTGCTAGAGAGCTGGCCGACGAGTGCTACATAAAAGCGCAGCAATGTTTAGAAACCAGAGATTTTCAGAATGCGTGCAGGCTCATGGAATTGGTCTCGAGGTTCTTAAAACTTTCCCAGACAGCAAGGAAAGACACAGATTTTGAATATCTAAAGGATGAAGTGTTTAAGCTTCAAGAAAAAATAAAATCATTGAAAGAAATATGAGCTGATCATAAACATGAATTCGAAATTTACTCTTTCGGTATGTAGTTATTATTTTCTAGCCATTGTGCGTGGGCACCTATGTATCGCCAAACAATATCTGCCTTGTCATCTTGAAAGTCCCACGGTACTACCAGAACAATATCATTTTCCCTAACCCACATTCTACGTTTCAATTTCCCTCTAATCCTGCAGACCCTCACTTTGCCGTCTGTACACTTGGCAATTACATGATCGCCACCGGGCAATTTTATAACTCTACCTAACAGCTGACCCTCCTGCGGCAGTACAAATTCCTTCAGCTCTGATTCGCTGAGAACCTTTCTTTTACCTATTTTGAAAACCTCAATGCAGCGACATCGTGAAGCAAATATAACTGTTCGCTGTCTAAATTCTTCAAGTTTCTAGTATTTTTGCATTCACACACGTGTTAATCTTATACGCAATATGCCATTGAGATAATGCGTGAACTCCGGTTCCTTTTTTACTTTGGCTCTTAAGATCGCCTTTCCCTTGTATCTTCTATAACCATCTTCTGTAACTGCATCTATGAATACAATGTTGTCGGAAACAGTGATAGCTATATTCTTTTCATTCACTCCAGGCATTTCTACTAATATTTCAACATACTTCGCTGCGGTAATACCTTCCATTCGTAACGGACGAATCGTTTGCTCCATCTGTCTAGCACTTGGTTCTTTTCCTTTTTCTTCAGCTCTTTTTGTTGGTACATCCGAAAGTTTCAACCGTACTTTTGCCAACGATCTATATCCAACTCCAAACGCAGCACCAATTGCAAAACCTCCAATATGTGCCAAGTATGCTACACCACCTCCAGCACCAAAGGAAGCTGAAAACACTTGAAAGACAATCCACATTATTAGATATGCAAATGCAGGTATTCTTGTCGTGGTTATGAAAAAGAAGAATAACAAAGTAACCACCCTTGCTTTTGGGAACATCAAAAGATACGCACCCATAACACCTGATATTGCACCCGATGCGCCTACTGCTGGTATTAGTAATTGGTTCCCGCCTATGCTCATGGCCCATGCCAGATGTGCCATGCTTGCAACAAAGCCCCAGAAGAGGTATATTGCAAGATATTTTCCATGTCCAAATCTATCTTCTATATTATCGCCAAATATCCAAAGGAAAAGCATGTTTCCAAGCAAGTGCATGATACCAGCATGCATGAATATCGAGCTGAGTACGGGTGAATAGGCTTCAATACGTAATGGACCACTTTCAAGGAACTTTGCTGGAACAAAACCATAATCAACGAAAACTCTTACCATCGCTTCTTCATTAGTGAAGAATCCAGTGACTATGACCTCCCATATGAATACTCCAAAGTTAACAGCTATTAGCGCATAATTCACATACGGTCTGGTAGTTCTCGGATTCTCGTCGTAGAGCGGAAACACATCCTTACGTTATATTCCAGCATTTAAATATGATATTCCCATGCTGCTTAGCATGCCTCTGGTAACTATTTCACTCTGGCCCGGAAGAACGCCAGAGAAGAAGGAAGAACTTGCCAAAGCAATTACCGATGTAGTGCAGAAAGTGCTAGGTTCCAAAAGAGAGCATGTCATAGTAGTTTATCAAGATACGCCTAAAGAGAACTGGTATGTAGCTGGAAACAACCTAACTTAATTTTTTATTTTTTTCATAAACATACTTCCTATTATATCTAATTTCTTACAGATCATTATCAACCACCAGCAACATCTCCTTCCTCATACTTCCTTTCTTCAGGGCTTTTTTCTCTTAGTAAGGAGAGCGGCAGTTTCTTAAGCTCATCAAGTATAATTTCAGCCCTTCGATTTACACTTTGATAAAATTCTTCTTTATGCTTCAGTTGTTTGCTTTTGCCCTTGGCCTTGACCACATACTCCCATGCAAGCATCGCCTCGAAGTTTTTTGTCTCTTTCCCCTTCTTGGCTTTCGCATGCATCAAGTAATTCTCTGCATCATTCAACAAACTCTCCACCTCTTTCTGTACTATGTTTTCATCCATTTTATTCGCCAATATTATTTGCTAAACTTTCTATTATATTCCTGCACCAACTGTGAATCAATGGAACAAGAGGCCATTATTTCCTTCCCATCAGGTAGAGCTATAGGCAACCTTACAACATAACCAGAATCAAGATCCTCAAGGTTTTCACTAGTTTCTATGATTTTCTTACAATTTCCATCTTGATAGTCAAAACCGTAAACCTTTTTGAATTTTCTCTGACCAAAACCTCCACCCCTTCCTCCTGCGGCATGACCGCCGGCATCAACTTCTAAGATGTAAATTATATTTTTCTGCCCTTTCGAATTAAGATTAATATCATTGTCTGAAACCACTAGCACGAGATTGGTTTCAGCCTTTTCCCTTAGAAGGGTCAACAATTCTTCCAGTTCTGACATTAGGCATATTACTTTGCCAATGTTTAAATTCTTTCCATACACATGAAATCTTTCAAAGCTTTTTATCTTGTTTCAAACTTGATTGTCACATGAGCAGAGTTGCAGTTGTTCAGCTGCGAGCATCAACACAAAAAAACGATAACCTGAAATCAGCCATAGAATACATAGTAGAAGCAAAAGCGAAGGCAGAACTAATTGCTTTTCCAGAGTTTTTAATGGCATACTCTCCGTCGAGTCAAACTCCCAACGAGCTTGCGAAGATAGCAGAGACCATCAATGGCGGGTTTATCTCAGCATTAATGAAAGCTGCAAAAGACAATGCAATAAGCGTTGTTGCAACTATATATGAAAAAAGCAGAATAAAAAACAGAGTTTACGACACTGCATTGTTGATAAACAACAATGGCAAATTATCTTCTGTCTACAGGAAACTGCATCTTTATGATGCACTGGGTTTCAAAGAGTCTGCCAAACTTGCTGCTGGAAAAGAACTGGTCAAACCAGTAAGAACCAGCATTGGCAGTGTTGGTATGATGATCTGTTACGACGTCCGTTTTCCAGAAATGTCAAGGATGCTTGCATTAATGGGCGCAAACGTTCTGGTAATGCCATCTGCATGGGTGCAGGGAGAGAATAAGGTCGAACACTGGCAGACAATGGTAAAAGCTAGAGCAATAGAAAACGGATGCTATGTTATAGCTCCAGACCAGATCGGCAACATCTATGTTGGGCATAGTATGGTTGTAGACCCGTTTGGAAGGATAGTATTGGATATGGATGAAAGAGAGGGCTTGGAAGTTGTTGAACTGGATAATAAGCTGGTTAACGATGTCAGGAAAAAATTACCATTACTAAAAAATAGGCGTAGTGACATCTATTCAAAATATCTCAATAAATGAAATCCATATTCAGTTACGAACTGCCTTCTTTTTGCTTGGGCAATGTATGTTAACACACATTTTCCATACATACCTACCTTTTGACTTTACAAATACTATAGGCCACTTGCATGTATCACATATTTTTTTGGTAGTTCTAATAATTCCAGTCTGTGGCAAAGGCATCGATGCCTTACAGCCTTTTGGATAGTTTGAGCAACCAATAAACCGTTTCCCGCTCTGTTTTGATCTTATTATTCTTAACACACCATTATTACATAACGGACATGCACCAGCCTGTTTTTGTGCGAATACTGTTTTAGTAACTACATCACTCATTTCTTCGCCTACCTCACTTTCTTTAGATCTAAACTTCTCTAATGATTTGGTCAGAATCTTGATCGCATTACCTATGACTTTCTTGTCATCAAGTTTGTCCTGCTCAACATCTTCAAGCTGTTTCTCCATAGTTCTGGTAAGTTCCGTTTCCACTATATCGGGCATGTATTTTTGCATCATTTCTACCACTGCAAAACCCAGATCCGTAGCTTCCATACTCTCTCTCGTTATGTAACCTCTATCAATTAATGTACGCACAATTTCAGCTCTAGTCGCTTTGGTTCCTATCCCTTCCCTCTCCATCTTCTCAACCAAACTTGCTTGGTTGAAGTGTGGAGGTGGCTGCGTATGTTTTTCTGCACTTTTGATTCCTAGGTTTCTAACAACATCATTGACTTGCATTGGCGGCAATTCAATGTCTACTAGGTCTGCATACGGCTTGTAATATGCAGTCCAACCTGGATCTGTTGTTGTTCTACCTTTTGCAATGAAATTATACCCATTCACATCTATCACAACATCAATATTTTCCCTTACTACAGGTTCACCAAAAGTTGCAAAGAATCTTTTCACTACAAGATCATACACTTTCCATTCTGCACTCTCCAGCTTTCGTTTAGGCACTTCTCCAGTTGGATATATGGCAGGATGAGCTGGATCATCCTTGCTACCTTCATGGGGAATTAATTTTCCTTTCAAAAGACTGCCAGACAAACTTCCATACACACTTATCCTCCCCAAATTCCTGATTATTTTTCTGTAATCTATCGCTCTGGGAAGTTTCTGGCTGGATGTTCTGGGATATGAAATCAACGCATCTAAATACAATCGCTCTGCAATCGATAGAGTAAAACTTGGACTGAATCTAAATAACCTATACGCTTCTCTCTGCAGGTCACCAAGGTTGAATGGTGCAGGAGATCTTTGCGTTGTTTTTTCTTCTTTGATATCAACAACTTTGCCATCTTTTCCTTTGCACGCAGATACGATCTCTTTTGCTTCTATAAGTCTCATAACTTTCTCCTTTTCATACTGTGCCTTGAATTCCTGATCATCTTTCTCGAACTTTGCAGTTACATGCCAATATGGTATGGAAATATGCGTTCTTATTTCCATCTCCCTTTCGACAACAAATGCTAGTGTTGGCCCTTGCACTCTCCCAATAGTCAAATTTCTGAATTTCTTACTACTCTTGTACACAGACTCGGAAAGTGCTCTTGAAAGGTTTACACCATAAATAAAATCAAGCACATGCCTCGCCCTACCAGCATTTGCTAATCCCATGCTGGTTCCACGTTTCATTGATTCGAACGCATTTTGTAGTTCCTCATCTGTAAGTGTTGAAAACTTTGCCCTGTAAGCTTTTTCTTGTTTGTTACCACACGCATATTTTAGAATATTATAACCAATTACTTCGCCTTCCTGGTCAAAATCACACGCATTGACAAAGTCAGAAGCATCCCTCGCAAGTTTCCCTATCACTTCAATTATCCTTTTAATCCTGAACTTTTTTTCTACCGGAACCCATTCCACTTCGAAGACTGGATAAACATGCCTGTTCTTACCTGGATCTTCTAATGTGTAAAGATGCCCAAGCGCGTAGCACACAACAAAAGTTTTTCCCTTTGTCTTTGCAACATAAACTTGCACACCATCGATCCAGACCTCTCTAAAATCATCTATGCCAATTGCTTTCGCAATCTTTTTAGCAGCATCTGGTTTTTCGCATATAGTTAAGGTGTAATTCTCGATTCCTAACACGTTAATTTTTCAGCAACTAAACTTAAAAGAGTTTTAGAATGGATCAATTACTCTCTACATTTTTATATGGCACGACAGATCGTTTCGTCGTGAACAAAGTTTGTGTTATGGGTGCTGGTAGCACCAAGTATGGCAAGTTAAACGAAAGTGTTGTTGAGCTTGCTGTAAATGCTGCTAACGACGCTATCAAGATCGCAAAGATCGAACCAAAGGATATTCAATACGGTTTTATCTCTAATGTTTTCGGCGTCGCAGATAATCAGGTTCATTTGGCTCCCGTCATAATGAGTAATTTGGGCATATCAAACGTTCCAGGTTTGACGATAGAGTCAGCATGTGGTAGCGGGTCGATTGCGTTCAGAGAAGCATATGCTAACGTTGCAGCTGGATTTTACGATGTGGTTTTAGCTGTGGGCGTTGAAAAGGTAACGCATACTGGAACCGGAAGATCAACTACATTATTCTCATACTGCTCTGACTTTTTCTACGAAGGAGGAAGCGGTGCTTCATTCCCAGGATTGTTTGCTTCGCTGGCAAGAGCTTATTTGACAAGATACAAGGCAACTGAAGAAGACCTGGCAATGGTTGCAGTAAAGAATCACGAGCATGGCTTTCTTAATCCTAAAGCGCATGTAAAGAAAAAGATCACGGTTGAAGATGTAATGAATTCACCAGTAGTAGCAAGCCCATTAAAGTTCTTGGACTGCTGCCCGTTCTCCGATGGTGCTAGCGCAGTTATACTTTGCACGGAAGATTTTGCCAAGAAGCAAGGTGCCGATTACATAGAAGTAATAGGATCTGGAAGGGGGGCTTCGCCTGCTTCCGTGCAGGGAAGGGAAGACCCCACAACAATTCCCAGTACCAGAGCTGCAGCTCAGCAGGCATACAAGCAGGCAAACCTTACTCCAAAAGATATTGACTTTGCAGAAGTGCACGATTGTTTTACAATTGCGGAGATGATCGATATCGAAGATCTGGGTTTCTTTGAAAAAGGCATGGCTGCGATGGCGGTTAGAGAGAACCTGACCAAATTGAACCAAGGCGAAGTTACCATAAACCCATCTGGCGGACTAAAATCAAAGGGACATCCAATAGGTGCAACTGGTATTGGGCAGGTGGTTGAAGCATATGAACAATTACTTGGGAGGGCTGATCAGAGACAGGTGAAAGACGCAGAAATTGGTCTTACACACAACTTTGGTGCAACAGGTGCGAGCTGCGCAGTGCACATATTCAGAAGGGTTTAGGAATGGAATTGATCAATAGAGAACAGTTTGTTGCGGTATTAAAGAACGGAAAGGTTCTAGCCTATAAATGCAAAAAATGTGGCAACTTACAGTTAGCAACAACGATCTTCTGCAGCAAGTGCAGTTCACAGGATCTGGTACCTACTGTAGTTGAATGTAAATGCAATGTTATCAAATTCCCGATACAGGATGTTGCTCCGGCAGAATATGAAAAATACAAGCCATACGCTTGGGTAGTAGTAAAATTGGACACAGGTTTCAACATCTCTGGGTTCTTATCAGGAATAGATTCTCCAAAGAATTTGCCGATAAACGCAAGAGTAAAGATAGTAGGTTACGATGAAAGAGGCATCATACTTTCCTTAGATTAGCTCAGATCAGTAAATAAAATTAGCAGTTTAATTAAAAATAATTCAAATCTAAACTTTTATAACTTCACAATGTAAGGAAGTCGTGTCTTTAGAAGTAGCATGCGGCAAGTGTGGTGCTATCATCTATACGATGCGCATCCTGAAACCGGTAAAGGATGTAATGAAAACCACCAGTAACAAGTGTCCCTCTTGCGGTCAATCTCTTTCTTCTACAGACTTTAGCATCTCAGTTAACAAGATTTAATCAATTAATAGGTAAATACGGTACAGTTGCTTGTGCATCAAAATAAACTATTGCCTTTACGTTTCTTTTAATCCATCTTTTCTCGATGCAGAGGCAGGAACAGCAGTTCAGCCACGATATAGACCATGCACGTAATGCCCTAAATGAGGAATTTCATAAACTTGTACCCATAGGAACTCGCCTCAACACTGTTGAGAAACAGCTGCAGGAACAGATCGTTGTAGATGTTTTCAGGGGTGACAAAACTCATGCAAACATGCTAGCCAACGAGTTGGTTGTAATTAGAAAAGTCTCCAAACTGGTAACAGATCTAAAGGTTATCTTTGAGACCCTTATCGTGAGAATAGGCACGATTAAGGATTATAGTGAATTTTATGATGCTATGAGCTCCACGGCCACAGAGCTAAGTGAAGTGAAGCATGATCTTGCACAGATAACTCCTACTGCCAAGGCCGTGCTTGCCGATGTATCTGATACTCTCTCTGTACTTTCAACATTTGATATCAAGCAGCAACCCAACGTTGCTGTTGTTACAGATGACGCTTTAGAGATACTAGAAGAGGCAAGCAGTGTTGTTGAGGAACGGCTCAAACACAACTTCCCAACACTACCAGAAATCAAACCAGAGAAAAGGGTACTTGTAAACGTCTAGTTTACGGCTACAGCATAGGAAGGCGTATAGCCACCCCCCTAGTGTAAATACTGAAAAGGGTAAACTTATTATCTAAAAGAGACAAAGATTTTTTACAAAGTTACTTTAATCAAACAAAATTAGTAGAGAGGTTAAATGGAATTGAGTAGTGATT